>NZ_JBQHWK010000010.1:0-90705 GCF_052064015.1 Collinsella sp. HCP3S3_D1 | reverse complement strand
TGCGCGGGCCCTCCCGACGGGAAACGAAAAAGCCCGGTTTAAAACCGGGCTCGAACAAACACGCCTATTGACAATGGCTTTCTCATATTAAATGGGCCTGCGCAACCGCACGCAGATCGCCATCGCCTACCTGCGAGGGTAGTTGCCCGAAGACCGACCGCCCCGGCATAACAAAATGTCTGCTACCGGTTTAATGCCATTTCAAAACGATGCCAGTTTACTACGATGAATCGCCCACCTTCAACCACAGCAAATTGCGAGCTTGCAAAACCGCAGGTAGAACGCTTGCAATATTTGGAAAAATGCAGTCATGGTCGGGGATGTCGAATTTATCGTAGTAAACCGACATAGTTTTGTTCGGGCGCCCCTGCACGAATGCCTCCGCAAGCCTCGCAGGACCAAAGTGATCCGTTTTCTTCCGCCCGCGGAGATCGGCTGACGGCGCCCGCCACGAAATCGGCCCATCTACTACGTTTAGTCCTGCACCCCCGACCATAACCGCGTTTCATGAAAAACCACAGGAGTTTTACCTGCGGTTTTTATTTCGCATTATTTGCCATGGTTGAGGGCGACGGCTTAAACGTAGTAGATAGGCCCATTTCGTGGCAGACGGGTCACGTGGCAGCCCTCGCAAGGCCAAAATGATCCGTTTTCCTCCATCCCCGGGGGATCAGGGTCTGGTACCAATATGGCGCCATTTCAAAACTATGCCAGATTACGGGGCAAAAGCCGGAGCCCTCATCCATACCTTCATTTTTTCAAAAACAGCAAGCGGTCTACCTGCGGTTTTGGTTTTGCAATTTACCGTATGGTCGGAGGTTCGCTATTCAGCCCCGTAATTCGGCATGGTTTTGTTCGTGGCGGCCCAACCGCGCGTTCACGCGCGGGGCCGGCGGGGCATTTTTGCCCCACCGGCCCCTATTCCAGCTCTATTCCAGTGCTATTCCGGCTTGGTTTCTACCGTGGGAGTCTTGTCCGCCGCGACTGGAGTGCGCGCGGTGTCCATAGTCAGGCAGTGCTTGGGGCAGCTCTCGATGCACTCGCCACACACCACGCAGGCGTACGGGTCGATCGACCAGGTACCACCCTTGCGATCGACCGCAAGCGCGCCCGCCGGGCAGCGACGTGCGCACATACCGCAGCAGATGCACACGTCCATATCGTTGACGATATGCCCGCGCAGGCGCTCGGGCACCGTCAGCTCCTCCTGCGGATAGCGCACCGTGACCGGTTGCTTGACCATAGAGCCCAAGGCCGTCTTGGCAAATGTCATCAAACTCATGCCGCGCCTACCTTTCCGTGCAACTAATGCAGGGGTCGATGGTCAGGATAATCATGGGCACGTTGGCAATGAGCACGCCCTGCAGTGCATGCGTCAGGCCCGCCAGGTTTTGCGACGTCGGCGTGCGCACGCGGAAACGGTCCAAATTCTTGGTGCCGTTACCGCGCACATAGTAGTACGCCTCGCCGCGCGGTTGCTCAATCACAACCTCGCCGCGTGCGCCATCGGCCGGCGTAAGCTTGGTGCGCCCGCCGATGCCGTCGTGCGGAATCTTGCCCACAAGCTCCTTAATGATGTCCATGGCCTGCGTGACCTCGGCACAGCGCACCTGGCAGCGGGCATAGCAGTCGCCATCGGTGGCAACGATGGGCTCAAACGCAGCCAGGTCCGCATAGGCACCGTCGCCAAACATGCGCACGTCGTAGTCCACGCCCGAGGCGCGCCCAAACGGACCGACCATCGACATGTCCAGCGCGTCTTTCTTGCTGATCACGCCCACGCCATGCAGGCGCTCGCCGCAGCTGTTGTCGTCCAAAAACGTATGCACCAGGGCCTCGTAGTCGGGGCGCATGGCATCGAGCGTCTGGACAATGCCCGCCAGCTCGGAGTCCTCAATGTCATGCTTAAGGCCGCCGATCTCGTTAATCGACAGAATCACGCGACCGCCACACGTGCTCTCAAAGATCTTGAGAATCTGCTCGCGCAGGGTCCACGAACGATAGAACAGCGCCTCGAAGCCAAAGGCATCGGCGAGCAGGCCCAGCCACAGCAGGTGCGAGTGAATGCGCGAAAGCTCGTGCAAAATGGTACGGATATACTGCACGCGGCCGGGCACCTCGATATCGAGCATGCGCTCGCAGGCGCTGGCATAGCCGCAGCTGTGACCCACGGCGCAAATGCCGCAGATGCGCTCGGCGATGTAGCCAAACTGGTGCATGTCACGCTTTTCGGTGAGCTTCTCGAGTCCGCGGTGCACAAAGCCGATCTGCGGAATTGCCTCGATAACGCGGTCGTCCTCGAGCACCAGGTCCAGGTGAAGCGGCTCGGGCAGCACCGGGTGCTGCGGGCCAAACGGAATAACGGAGCGATGTGCCATGGACCTTACGCCTCCTTTTTTTGCTTATCGCGGGCGGCTTTGGCGGCAAGCGCCGCGCGAACCTTGGCCGCTTTCTCGGGATCCATGGCGGCGAGCTTTGCCTCCATCTCGGCAGCCTTGAGCGCGGCCTTGGCGGCAGCCTCGTCATGCTGAGCATCGGAGCCGGCAGCCGCAGCGGGCTGAGCGACGGCAGCGCCCGCAGCATCGCCGACGCTCGCAGCGCCCTCCCCTGCAGCAGCCGCGGCGGCCTTCTCGGCCGCAGCCTTGCGCGCCTTGGCCTCGGCGGCCGCGCGGACCTTCATGGCCTTCTCGCGCGCGGCCTTCACCTCGGGCGTGATAACGCTCATGGGCTCGGCAGTCGAAACCTGGTAGAAAAAGCCCTTAAAGTCGATCTGCATGTCGGTAATGGCAAGCCCAAACAGGTCGTGTGCCTCATTTTCAAACGGGAACACCGCAGGGTAGTACGAGCTGATGGATGGAATCTCCTGGTACTGGTCGATGCCCTCAACCACCAGGTTCTCAATCGCATAGCTGCCGTCCTGCGCGATCTGCTCCTGGGCAGCACGAACGTTGATGAACGTATAGACCAAGCGGTACGAGCCGTCGTCTACGTTGCGCTCGGCGTGCATTTGTACAAAGCGGGCACCGGAACCCTTGAGCGCCTGGACATGCGACAGCAGCGCATCGAGCTCGACGGTGGTATAGATTGCCTTTTGCATTACTCGGCCCCCCTTGCAGCGGCGGACGCGGCGGGCGTCCCAGCAGGTGCGTCGCCAGCGGCGGGCGCGTCGCCGGCCTCAGCCGCGGCCACAAATCCGTCCTCGCCCAGCTCAACGCCGCCATCCCAGGTAGCAGCACCGCCCACGGTAAGCGGGTCGCCGCCGGCGCGCATCACAGCCTCCTTCTGGTCCAGGATGCCGCACGCCTCCACGATGGCGTCGATCACCGTCTCGGGGCGAATGGCGCATCCGGGCGCGTACACGTCCACGGGAATTGCGCGGTCCACGCCACCGATCACGTTGTACGCATCGCGGAACACGCCGCCCGAGCACGCGCAGATGCCGCACGCCACCACGCACTTGGGCTCGAGCATCTGGTTGTAGATCTGGCGCACGACGGGCAAGTTCTGGGCGTTGACCGACCCCGTCACCAAAAAGATGTCCGCATGTTTGGGGTTGCCGGTGTTGACCACGCCAAAGCGCTCCGCATCGAACAGCGGCGTGAGCGAGGCCAGCACCTCGATATCGCATCCGTTGCAGCTCGAACCGTCGTAATGAATAACCCACGGCGAACGCGACATTTTATGATCCATGGATGCCGCCTCCTAAATAAACACGTCGACGAGGATGGGCATAAGGTTGAGCAGGCCAAACACCAGCGCCACACCCCAGCCGAGCTTAAAGCAGCTGCGCCAGGTGCTACGGGCGAAGGTGTTATCGATCAGTACCTCGGCAAAATACGTCATGACCATAACGACCAGGGCGACGACCCAGCTCACCGGGTTGTCCCAAACAAAGAACATGCCCACCCACATCAAAAACAGCACGGTCTCGCACCAGTGCATAAGGGTCATCTTGGCCAGCGTGCCGCCGCTCATCTCGGTGGCGACGCCCTGGACGATCTCCTGATGCGCGTGATGCGAGTACGAAAGGTCAAACGGCGACTTGCGCAGTTTGATGGTAAGCACCGCGAGCAGTGCGAGGAAGATGGGCGCGCTGTACACGATGATGGGGGCCGACTGCCCCGTCACGGCGATGGAATCGAAGCTGTCGGTGGCAAGGTACAGGCCCACACTCATCAGCAAAACGGCGGGCTCGTAACTCATGACCTGCAGCAGCTCGCGGTCGGCTCCGACCTGGGCAAACGGGCTTTGCGTCGAGGCGGACGCCAGCACCACAAAGATCGCAGCGAGGGTAACCATAAAGGCGCATAACAGTGTGTTGGAACCCGACACAAAGATGCCGCCGCCCACCACGGTAAAGATGAGCGCGCACGCCATGTAGGTATCGTCCACGGTGTTTACGCTGGCAGGGGCTTTGCGCAGGAGCTTGGCTACATCGTAGAACGGTTGCAGCAGACGCGGTCCCACGCGGCCCTGCATGCGGGCGGACAGCTTGCGGTCGATGCCGTCGATCAGGCCACCAACCAAAGGCGCCAGCAGGGCAAACGCCACGGTGCCTATAAAGATGCCCACGACGCCCGAGCCTTCGAAATACTTGCCGCGCAGCACCGAGGGCTCGCCCATGGCGAGCGTATCGGGACCAATCCATACGCAGCATAGCAGCGCGAACAGGATGATGCTGCAGCACACGATGCTGCCCGCGGGGCCAATGCGATTCTCGCCAAGGGCGTCCTCCAGGTACCAATTGCGCTTTTCGGCCTTCACCTCGTGTCCCATCGAGCCGCGGAAATGACGGTAATTGTCGGTTCCCACACCCGAAAGATATACGTTTACGTGCGGTTTGTCGCTCACGCGGAATGAAGTCAGCAGCACCACGGCGATAAAAGCCACGATAACCACCATTAGATACATGGCATCCTTGCCAATAACATACGGCACGCGGCCAAACACCATGGCCAAGTAAGGCGACACCAGACCGCTCGAGATAATCGGGAACGCTACACAGCACAGAATCAGCAGCGCGGCGATAGTGTTGAGCGCTATCCATTCGGTCTTATGGACATTGCCCTCCACGTTTTCGGCCGTAGAATCCACGCCCGAGAGCTTGGCGAGCCACTTGCCCCAGAAGAAGAACGTCGCGGCCGAGCCAAAGGCCAGCACCATGATCATGAGCACATTGCCGGTCTGCGCAAACGCCACCAGGGCGCCCCACTTAGACACGAGCATGCCAAACGGCGCCACGAACATGCCCATGATGCCCAGCATCATCAGGCGCGTCAGGTGCGGCATGCGACTGAACATGCCGTCCATGTCCTCGATATTGCGGCTGCCGATATGATGCTCGGCCGTGCCCACGCACAGGAACAGCAGCGACTTTGCCACCGTATGGAACAAGATCAAGAAGATGGCGGCCCACACGGCCTCGGGCGCGCCGACACCCAGGCAGGCACTGATGAGGCCCAGGTTGGAAATGGTGGAGTACGCGAGCACACGCTTGGCATTGCTCTGCGAGACGGCCATGAGGGCGGCGAGCAAAAACGTGATGGCGCCCACGCTCGTGACCATAAAGCCGGTCACGGGATAGGTGGCGTACAGCGGGCTCAGCTTGACCATCAAAAACACGCCGGCCTTGACCATGGTGGACGAGTGCAGCAGGGCGCTCGTGGGCGTGGGGGCGACCATGGCGCCGAGCAGCCAGGTGTGGAACGGCATCTGTGCGGCCTTGGTAAGCGCGGCGATCGACAGCAAGACGACCGGCAGCACCAGCAGCGCGGATTGCGCGGTTCCGGCGCCGGAAAGCTCGATCATGCCCGAAATGGTCAGCGGCACGCCGTTGACGTGCAGGAACATAAGGCCCGCCAAAAACGCGATGCCGCCCAGCATGTTGAGGATGATCTGGGTAAAGGCGTTTTTGATAGCCTCGGGCGTGCGCGTATAGCCAATCATAAGAAACGAGCACACGGTGGTGATTTCCCAGCCGCAGAACAGCCACTCCAGGTTGTCGCTCGTCACGATGACGAACATGGCCGAAAGGAACAGGAACATAAGCGCCAGGAACTGCGGGCGTCGGTCGGGCGCGGTCTGCCCACGCAGCGCGGCCTCGTGCTCATCGTGCGCCTGGAAGTCCCTCATGTAGCCCAGGGCATACACGCAGATCAGGCTGCCGACAATGCCAACGGCGAGCACCATGATCACGCTCATATAGTCCAGGTAGAGCGGCGTGGCGGTGACGACCTCGGCCGTGGGCAGCGTCATGGCAGCGAAGGCAACCGAACCCACCAGCTGCACCACGCCGAGCACGCCGGTAAACGCGTTCCTATATTTGAACGCGTTGTACAGGATGACGGCGCACAGAATTACGTCGATGACGGAGCTGATGATCGAGAGCACATGCGAGGTGCCGGGGGCAACCTCAAAGCCCTGCGGACCCGTGCCAAAAAATAAGACGGCAACTACAACGGTCACCGCCATAATAATGCCGGAGCCTACAAGCCCTACCGCATCGCGGGCTCGGTCACTGCGCGCGAGCAGCATGCCCATCGCCGGTACCAGCGGAAACAGGGTAAGGAAATACAGTAGCGTCATACCATCACTCCCCCATGCAAAAACGCTGCAATTATTTAACGTTATAGCTCAAATTGGGGGTTCAGGCGGCAGGTTTTCGGTCAACTGGGGGTTTTAGGCGTATGGGGTAAGGGCATGTCCGCTTTGGAGCAGAGAGGCGACGCTCCCCCTATCGTAGCGGCGGGCGCACGGGCCACTGCGCGCGGTTTATTGACCACTTTGAAGGATGTCCCGATAGACTCGCGGCGGTCCAAAAAGTTGGCGCGGCAAGAAAAATGCGCCCCTGCGGACGCACCATCCCGTTCGCTATTCCGCCTTTTTAACGCGCGGTTTACGACCCCGCGGCTTATCAACCAAGGCGGCCTCGCCACCGTCGCGATACTGTCGGCACCAAGCTTTAACCGAAGACTCGCTGGGGATCTTGTGCTTGACCATGACCTCACGCACCGTCAGACCATGTTCCAAGCGGTCCTTAACCACGGCAAGCTTAACGTCAAACGAATATGTGTGGTGATGAGAGCCCGCATTGAGAACGGCGTCGGCGCCGCCCACGGCATACGCACGGGCCCACTGACGGGCTGTGGCCTGGGGGATGCCAAGCTCTGCGGCGAGCGCGCGATGGCCGACCCCTTCTTGGAGGATCTCGACAGCGCGCTGCCTAATCTCGGGCGCATGCGTGCGAGTCCTTGTTGTTTCTGACATACCTGCCACTTCTACTTCTTAGCCTTAAACGTTAAATTGCTTTCTTACGTGCAAGCTAGATAGTAGCATTTTACTGTTTGCTCAAAGCAGTTAATTAAAATAGACGCGGCGCTATCTGGGAATTTGACACCAATTTACGACATTTCTTTATTGATTATTTACGCTGGTAACTAGCTCGCAGCTAATCGTCATTCGCTCGCCAGCAAAATTGGCATCTCTTTATATCCTTTGGAATAGAGGATATGATTATTAACCCCTCCTCCAATAATTTTGAGCAGTCTGCAGGGCAGTAGACGCCTCACTCCCCATGATTAGCGCGCATTGCCGTCCACCGGGGCAAAACAAAAAGGGCGGGACCTGCTGCGCTTGCAGGCCCCGCCCCGATTGACACCCGATGGGACGCGGCCGGGCGAGACAGATCCGTGCTACCGCCCCGCCTGGCCGCGATGTTCAACTACAGCTCGTTGGCCGCGTGATATGCCGTGCGAATGGCGTTCGCAATGTCGGCGGTGCGCTCGCCCGAGCAGTCGCCCACACAGGTCACGGGCACCGTAACGCCATCCAAGTCAAACGCGTTGGCCTTGGAACCGACGGCCATCACCACGTAATCGCAGGCGATCTTCACCGGCTCCTCGGCGCCGTCATCGGCAGTGCGAATGGCCTCCACGCCCTCGTCGGTAATGGCGGTCAGACGGGTCTTCACGTGCTGCTCCACGTTGTGCTCTGAAAAGTCGCTCATAATCAGCGGCAGAATGGTCTCGGACTCGCCTGCGGCAATCTTGTCGAGCATCTCCACGATCGCCACTTCGCAGCCGTGCTGCAGCAGGTACTCGGCAGTCTCGGTGCCCACCAGGCCACCGCCAATGACGGCGACGCGGCCCGTAAGCTCCACCTTGCCGGCCAGCACGTCCCAGCTCGAGACGACCTTCTTAGAATCGGCACCCGGAACAGGGATGACCACGTCGTGCGCGCCCACAGCCACAATCGCGGCGTCGGCGGCGTTGAGGTCCTCTGCCGTAGCGGCATGGTTGAGCTCAACTTTCACGCCCAGGCCGGGCAGAATCTTCTCGTAATACTCGACCGAGCGCATGATCTCGTCCTTGCGCGGAGGCGCGGCCGCCAGCACAATCTGGCCGCCCAGATGATCGCTCGCCTCGTAGACGGTCACGTCGTAGCCGCGCTTGGCCGCCACGCGTGCGGCCTCCAGACCGGCAATACCGCCGCCCACAACGGCGATCTTCTTGTCGCCCTCGCCCGGCTTAATGGCGATGGCAGCCTCGTCGCCGTTCTCGGCATTGAGCACACACGAGATGTACTTGCGGTTTTGAATCGCATCGACGCAGCCCTTGTTGCAGTTGAGGCACTCGCGGATGGGTTCGCCCGTGGCGGCCTTTAGCGCAATGTCGGGGTCGCACATGAGCGAGCGGCCATAGGCGATGATATCGGCCGCGCCGTCTTCCAGGATCTTCTCGCCGGCCTCGACCGAGACAACACGGCCCACAGTTGCCACCGGCACGGAGACCAGGGCCTTGACGCGCTCGGCCACGGGCAGCGTCCAGTTGTAGGGCATGGCGCCCATGGACGGAATGGTGTCGCCCATATTGCCGGTGTGGTTGGCTTGTGCAACCTGGATCATATCGATGCCCGCGCCCTCGAGCAGCTTGGCAAACTCGCAGGCCTCGTCGGGCTGCAGGCCGCCCTTGCCACGCGGCGTGCCATCGGGGTTCTCCATGATCACGGGGAGCTTGTACTCCACCATCAGCTGCGGCGCGGCCTCCTTAATGGCGGCGACGACCTCCAGCGCGTAGCGGACGCGGTTCTCGAACGAGCCGCCGTACTCGTCGGTTCGCTTGTTGAGGATCGCGGAGCACAGCGAACCCACCAGGCGGTCGCCGTGGACCTCGATGGCGTCGATGCCGGCCTGCTGTGCGCGAGCGGCCGAGGCAGCGATGGCCTCCTTGATCTGGGTGAGCTGCTCTACGCTCGCCTCGTTCACAAAGTGCTGCATGTCGTGGTGCAGCTTGGCATATGCCTGCTTGCGGATCTCGTTGGACTCGGCCATCTTGGCGGCAAAGGTCTCCTCGTCGCCGGCGGCCTTGGCCTCCTGCGCGGCTTTGGCTGCAGCCATGGAGCCCATGACCATGCGGCCGACACCGGGCACGTCGTACTCGGGGTGGAACAGCTGCAGCGCGACCTTGGCACCGTGCTTGTGGACGGCGTCGGCCAGTGCCTTAAACGTGGGGATCTGGGCGTCGGTTGCCAGCTTGGGCGTGGGGCTTGCGGTCATGACGGGAGCGACGTCGCCGATGACGATGTAGCCCACGCCGCCACGGGCCAGGCGCTCGTAAAAAGCCAGGCTGCGCTCGCCGATGGAACCGTCGCGCTCCTCATAGCCGGTGGTCAGCGGCGGGAACATAATGCGGTTCTTGAGCTCAAGGGGGCCAACCGTAATGGGCTGGAGCAGCTTGGACGCAGGTGCGGTCATGGACATTCCTCTCTTGTAGACGCGGCGGCGATGGTGCCGCGTAGTTGTTTAGAGGATATGGCATGGGGGTACAGCGGCACAACGAAAATCGGCGGATAGCAGGCAGCGGCAGGCGGATGGGGCGGGGCGGCCCGTCGGTTTGTCTCAATCTGTAACAGCTACCCAGCAAAACCGGGTCTTACTGTTACAGATCGAGATATTCCTCTCGACCCATCCTCAACAATCTCAATCTGTAACATATAGACCGACTTTTGGCCTCCACCTGTTACAGATCAAGACAAACGGAAGCGTTCCGTCGGAAAATCTCGATCTGTAACACCTACAGGCCAAAAACGACCCCAGATGTTACAGATCGAGACGAACAAACTCGGTCCGACCAAACATCTCAATCTGTAACAGCTAGACCCACTTTTGACCCCTACCTGTTACAGATCAAGACAAACGGCAACTGTCCGTCCGAATATCTCAATCTGTAACAACAACTCGGCAAAATCCGTCCCTCGTGTTACAGATCGAGACAAACGGAGCCCCGCTCGCCGGAAATCTCAATCTGTAACATCTACAGACCAAAATCGGACCCACCTGTTACAGATCGAGACAAACCCCAGCAGCAACACCGTCCCCGTTCGAGGAAACGACCGCCACACTCACCTTTTTAAACAACCTAATACTGCGCATCCTGCGATAATGATTTGGTCACGCGTCGACTACGGCGAAGACGCGGCAGAGGGGACACCCATGCAACCGAGTACCACCGATAGGTCCACCGCAAAGCAAGCGCTGCTCGAGGCGCTCTTGAGCGACGCGGGGCTCAAGAGCCTCACGCAAACAGCCTCTACCGTTATGGGCAACCCGGTGCTCGTCGTCGATCCCGTCTACCGCTATGCCGCCCGCGGTGGCTTTGAGCTCGACGATGCCGACGACCCCCCCTTTTTTTGCAGCCATCACCCGCGCCGAGCTCTCCGAAGGCGATATGCTGCAGGACGAAGCCGTGCGCTACATCATCGAACGCGATCTAGACGAGAAGATTGCCCGCTCGACAGGCCCGCTCACACGCTATAACGACATGTTCTGCCTCAACACCATGACCGGTGCGATCAAGGTTCACGGCACGTGTCTGGGCCGGGCGCTGATGATCGAGCGCAATCTCATGCGAATCCTCCTTTATAGGGCTCTCGGACGAGCCCGGGTTTCATGCGAATTGCATGCGTATCGACAGCCATACTTTCGCTCGAAAACAGGCTCAAAACCATGTGCAGGCGCACCGATGTTTGCCCATAGCGACCATGGGCTTTGTGCGGATGAACCATGCGTTTGGGCAACGCTTTCGAGCGCATGGTCCTGGCGCCATACGCACAAAGGGGGGCGGTGTGCCTTATGGCACCCGCCCCTGATAATCGAGTTTTCTTATGTTTAGTCCTATTAAACAGTCCAATATCTTTAGGCAAGATCACCCCGACGGCGCTCATCCCACTTGGAAGGCCAGACTCCACCCGCCTGCTCGATGGGATGAGTCCGCGCATCACCTGGACTCTCTACGCCTCCAATGGATCGGTAGCCTCTTACGAACACTTTCAAAAGTATGACAAGAGAAAGAAAAGTCCGTAGATTATGCATCTTTAGACTCGTGAAAAAGCGCATCGTGCCCGTCAGCGGCGACGCACCGGCCTTCGGGACGCCTGAAGGCTACTGGGCACGGCGGCAATGTTCATAGCGAATGATGCGGACGCTGCAACTGGTATTATATGACGTACTATTGAAGGGAAAGCAGTATGGCTTACAGCAAAAGGATCAGTTAGAAAGTAACTGGACAGCTGTAATGGCTTCAATTTATGCAGAGGCAGACGATGCCGCATATAACGAAGCCATGGGTAAGATTCTGAAACATTATGAAGAGGATGATCCATCTGTATTTGATTTCTTGTCGGGAGTAGCTGAGGGGGCAGGAGTCTCAAAGGAAGATGCAGTAGTTGCAGTTATGGGCTCATCTGTTCTTAACTATGACCTCATGATGCATTTTGATCCAGAGAGCTCAAATGATCCAGAGCGTTCAAAAACATGTATGAATGTATCTGCTTGGGGAAGTATGACTCAGGATGGTCATCATCTTGGAGCTGCTAATCTTGATGCAGTCAGCACAACACCCGCCGCAATGTTCTCGAGCATGGTTTCTTATCCGAAACATGGCAATGCAGTCATTGCATCAGGTGGATTGCAGGGAAATGCGTTCATGAACTCTAAGGGCCTTATTATTACCTATGCCGGAGGGCCTACGGCATCGCCAAGCGATGATGCTAAGACAATCGATAGGGAAGGCACCTTCCTCGATACTTTGTTTGCTTATTGGTACACAGCCACAAAGTGCGATACGGCAGACGAAGCAGTCAAAATGCTTACGAAAACTGAGTGGATTCACACGGGTAACATCAACGTTTCCGACAACAAGGGAAATGCGTATCTCATCGAGCAAAAAGATAATGCATATGTAGTACGCAAAGCCGGTGACTACGGTGAGACGGACTATCTAATTGCAGCGAATCATTTCAAGGATGAGCTCTGGATGAATGATTCATATGAGGCATATCCGGATAGCGTGCCAAGAGCCAATACTCTAGAAAAGGTTATGCAAGACGAGAGCGGCAGCGTTACCCCACTCACGCTCGCGAACGGACTCGGAAGCATTCGTTACTATGACGAGGGCAAATGGAGTGAGGAAAATTGGGACTTCGGTGGTTTCTATCAGTTCCACTCTCCAGAAGGCGATGACATAGAATTCAAGACAATTTTCAGGACAATTTTTGATGCAACTGATCAGGAAATGTATGTCTTGAGAGGTCATGACGAGAAATTCCGTTCAGACGTTCCCTATGGTACAGCTAATTACTACAAGCTTACCCTCGGAAAGAACATGCAGGCCACTAATAAGAGCGCAGAAATCGACGCGCGTATTGCGGTAAGAAATGCAGGAGCTGAATTGTATAAGAAGGGCTCAGTGGATGACGAGTCCATGGAGTATTACAATAAGGCTGCTGAGGCGGTGCACACGGGATGCAATTACACCACTATGGCTGATTGCGCCAATGCGAAAGGCGATAAGGAGCAGGCTGCGATTATGTATGGCCTTGCTACTTCGCAGTTTGCCAATGCTCAGCGATACGCACAGGCATCCTATACTACTGAAAATGTAATTATTCAATAATCTTGCGTAACGCTCAGCTCGTCATTTAAAGAAAGCGGAAGTGATCTCGAACCCTCCCTAAAGATAACGCTCGAGATCACTTCCAAGATGTACCATCATGCCGATCATCTCGGCATGATGGTATTTTTCGTTTATTCGCGCTGCCAGGCTTTCCTGCGTCTGACCCGGAGTTTTGATCGTGGAGGCCGGATTCGAACCAACGACCTCCAAGGAGCAGAGATTGACACGGGGGATCCAAAATGCCCGCGCAGCAACTAGCTCGCCGTGCTATTTATCCAAAGAAAAACAGCTCAGAGAACAATGCCTCTGAGCTGTTAAAAGTCTTGGTCGCGGGGGCAGGATTTGAACCTACGACCTCCGGGTTATGAGCCCGGCGAGCTACCAGACTGCTCCACCCCGCAATGTCTGGGCGCCTCATATGCGCAAGAAAGAATATTACTCGGGAGTTCGGTGGACGGCAAGGAAAATCTCGTAGAGCATAATTCCTTCATATTTAAAACCCCTCAGCCCATATCACCGTAAACGAATCGCAGCCGAGCGCCGTCGACAGCACGTATACAATGGTGCGCGTCCTTTTATGCCGAAACCGGGAGTAGACATGCTGCTCGCTATCGATATGGGAAACACGCAGACGGCCATGGGCCTGTTTGACGGAGACGAGCTGGTGCAGTCGTGGCGCATGCCCACCGACCGCTCCTATACCGCAGATGAGATCCATGTGCGCCTGATGGGTTTTTTTAAGATGTACGGCCTTTCGCTCGACGCGGTCGACGCTATCGCCTTTGCGGGCGTGGTGCCGCAGCTCTCGCGCGAATGGCATGCCGTGGCCGACCGCATTGCCGCAGACGCCATCGTCATTGGGCCGCAGACGGCCGCCGTGACCAAGCTGCGCGCGGCGCGTCCCCAGGCCGTTGGTGCCGACCGCGTTGCCAACGCCGTTGCGGCCGAGACCTTCTACGGCGCACCGGCGATCGTGGTGGACTTTGGCACCGCAACCAATATCGACGTCATCGATGAGGACGGTTATTACATTGGCGGAGCGATCGCGCCGGGCATCCGCATCTCCATGGATGCACTTGCCGCCCGCGCCGCCAAGCTCGCCAGCGTGCCGCTCGAGGCGCCCGAGCACGCCATCGGCCGCGATACCGAGGAGTGCATCAAGGTCGGCGCCGTGGTGGGCACCGCCGCTATGGCCGAAGGCCTGGTCGCGCGCATGAAGCACGAGCTGGGCCGCGAGGATGCCACCGTTATCGCCACGGGAGGCCTCGCCGGCATCGTCGCCGATTCGACCGATGCCTTCGACGTGGTCGATGGACAGCTCACCATTAAGGGTATCTGCGAAATCTACCGCCGCATGCAGGAGCTGGGATAGGGCAGGAGCTTAAGTCGAGCACGAGCGCGAGCGGCGAACTAGGCAACGCATCGAGCCTATTCCTCAAAAACGAAAATTTTTCAGTTTTGAGGAATAGGCTCGAAGCACGCTAAGCCTCGCCGCACAGCCACCTCGCCAGGTCCACGATCTGCACTCCGTCGCGATCCGTGGCCTCGTGATGCGTGCGGGCGAGAATCATCTTGGGATACGCATCGCCAATGCTCAGCAGTGGCGAAATCTCGCGTTCAAATGTCTTATCCGAGCTGATGTCGTCGCTCACCTGAATGTAGAGCTTCTCGCTTCGCTTGATTGCTACAAAGTCTATTTCCTTTTTATAGAGCACGCCGACGTATACCTCGTATCCGCGGCGCAGCAGCTCGATTGCCACTATGTTCTCGTATACGCGCCCCCAATCCATATCACGTGTACCGAGCAGCGCGTATTTGAACGCGTGGTCCGCCAGGTAATACTTCTCGCCGCTCTTAAGGTATTTCTTGCCGCGAATGTCGTATCGGCGAACTTTATAGAAGGCAAACGCATCGCACAGGTACCCCATGTACGCACCGACCGTCTTGTTCGTAATCTTTAGTCCATCCGCATTTAATGCATCGGTAATGTTGCGTGCCGACGTAATGTTGGAAACGTTGTCCATCATGTAATCGGCAATGCGCAGCAGCGCCGATTCGTTTCTCACGTTATGCCGCTGCACGATATCTCTCACAATGAGCGTCTTAAAGACGTTGGAGAGATATTGATAGCGCTGCTCCTGCAGTGGATAAGGGTAGGAGCCAGACATACCGCCGGTTCTCGCGTACTCATCGAAGTCACGGTCGACCTCGCCCTCGTCGCCATAGAGACGATACTCCTCAAACGAGAATGGGAAAACCTCGATCTCGAACGTGCGCCCCGTAAAGAGCGTCGACAGATCGCTCGACAGCAAAAAGGCATTCGATCCGGTAATGAAGATGTCATAATGCTCGGATGCGTGAAGGCTGTTGATCGCACGCTCAAAACCTTCGCACATCTGAACCTCATCGATAAGCAGAAAATTTTGTTTGCCGGGCACCCGATGATCTTTTACATAAGCGAGCAACGCGTGATACTCGAGCAGGTTCTCGAACTCATCGAGGTTGTAGTTGATATGGATGACATTCGAATTAGGCAGATTTGCCTCCACGTAATCGCGGAGGGCCTCGAGCAATTTTGATTTACCGCTGCGGCGGATGCCCGTGATGACCTTGATATCCGGCACGCCAATAAGACTCGTCAACGTGTCCATATATGACGCTCTATTGATGAGTTTCATCGGGGCCTCCTCGCGGTCTTTTATCTCTATTCCTCAAAAACGAAAAATTTTCAGTTTTGAGGAATAGGCTCTATAGCGAATATACCTCGCGAAAGGCCGAGCTGCCTTAATCCTATTCCTCAAAAACGAAAAATTTTCAGTTTTGAGGAATAGGGCCGCGATGCCACCCTGTAGTCGCGCAAAGACCCTCCCCGGCAGAGGCAGTTCACTCTGCCGGGGAGGGTCTTGTTGTCATCATTATCTTTGAGCGCGGACATCTCGCGTTACAGCCCGCGAATCCGTACGGCCTCGGGCGGAAACTCCTGCTCGCCGGCATCGGTCTTGATGGTCGCGCGACCCCAGATGTCCAGGCCCGCAAACACACCAACCGCAAGCGGCAAGCCGTTGGGCGACACCGCCGCAACCTGGCGGCCCAGCAGCGGCACCATGTCGAAGTACTCGCCCAGCACGGGAGCCAGCGGGCCGGCGGCGCCCTGCGGCGTGTTGGCGACAACCGCCCAGGCGTCCACGCGGGCCAGCACGGCGGTAGTCAGCGCTTCGACCAGCGCTTCGTCAGCCACGTCCACACCGAGCTCGCCCAGCGCCGCGCGCTCAATATCCACCGTCACGGCACCGAACATACCCGCAGCACCGGCGCCACCGTTGACGGCGACGCGTGCAAACGACGTCTCAAACGCGGGCGCGCCGCACACAATATCGCTCGGCCACTGAATGCCCACCTTACCGGCAAGACCCAGCCCCGGCGTCGATGCCGTTCCCGCGAGCGCGTCCATCATGCCCATCGCCGCCACAAACGGCAGGCCATGGAAGGCGTGCATATTCACATCCGGGCGCACGACCAGCGAAAACGTCAACGACGCCTCGCCCACGCTCCAAGCGCACCAGCCCGCGGACACGCCTTCGCGGCCCGCGTCACGTGCCGCGTCGAGCTCGGTACCGGCGGCAACAGCATTCATCTCGATCATCTACATACGCCCCAATTCGCCCACGATATGGCCCACGCGATCCTCGGGCTCCTTGACCTCGACGCCGTTGTAGCGGAAGAACCGCGCCGGGTCGTGCATCAGGTCCTCGAGCGGCACCAGCACAAAGTCGCGTTCGCCAATGAGCGGATGCGGCAGGCGCAGCTTTTTGCCGCCATGGGTCTCGCCATCCATCCACAGCAGGTCCAGGTCGATGGTGCGCGGGCCGTTGACCTTGGCCTTCTTGGATCGGTCGCGCCCCAGCTCGGCCTCGATCTTCATAAGCTCGTCGAGCAGCACCAGCGGCGCCAGCTCGGTCTTGATCTCGATGACAGCGTTGGCAAACGCGTCCTGGCGTGTCTCGTAGGCCGGCTCGCTCTCGTAGATGCGCGAGCAGTTGGACACACAGGTGAGCGGAATCTCGGCGATCATGTCGCGCGCGGCGCGGATGTTGTCGCAGCGATGCCCCAGGTTGGAGCCCGCGGCCACAAACGCGCGACGCGGCTGCGGCTTGGCAACAGCCCAGTAGCCGTTCAGGAACTGCGCAAAGCCGGTGACATCGTGCACGCGCACGATGTTGGCACCGGCCTGGATAGCGCCCAGGCACACGCCAAATGTGGCGGCATCGCGCTCGGCGGCCTCGGTCACGCCCGAGACGGCGCCCACAAAGCGCTTGCGCGACACGGCGCACATGAGCGGATAGCCCAGCGATGCCATCTTGGCGGTCTCGCGCTGGATGACGATGTCTTCGTTGGCCGTCTTGCCAAAACCCGAACCCGGATCGATGCAGATACGGTCGCGTGACACGCCGGCGTGGATGAGCGCGCGGGCCTGATCGGACAGAAAGCCCATGACGCGGCGCATGATGGGCGCCGAATCGGGCAGGGTAAAGCGGCGGAGCTGCGAGGTGGGCACATAAGCCTCCTCGCGGCGGGCGCTGCGGCGCATCATGGCGGCCAAGTGATCGCTGGGCTCCGGCGCGGGCTCAGGGGTCGCGGCGGCCTCGGCGGCAGGGGTAGCCTGCTCGGCGGCCGGCGTCTCCTGCTTCTGCTCGCCCGTTGGCTCGGGCGCTGGCTCCGGATCGCCAAACGGCAGCGAGGGCTGCACCACGCCACCCGGCAGTTTGGCCTCCGTCTTGGGCTCGCCCAGCAGCTTGCCACGACGACGGCGGGCGGGCTTCTCGGCCTCGCGCGCGGCCTCGGCAGCCGCCTCGCGCGCCTTCTCGGCAACAAACGCCGCGGCAGAGGTATCGAGCTGCACCGTTGCATGCGTGCGAGCGGGCGCGGCGACCTCGCCGGCGTGCATCACGATGACGCCGCAGGTGCTCGTCGCGACAAACTCGACCATCTTGGGGTCGGTGAAGCCCGTCACGTCGTTGACGATCGAGGCGCCGCAGCGCACGGCCGCCTTGGCAACCGCCACGTGACGTGTGTCGATCGAGACGATGGCGCCCTCTTTGGCCAACGCACGCACAACGGGCAGCACGCGGCGAGCCTCCTCGTCAGGGTTGACCGGGGTAAAACCGGGGCGCGTGGACTCGCCGCCCACGTCGATGATGTCGGCGCCGGCATCGAGCATCGCCAGGCCGTACTCGATGGCGGCATCCGGGTCGAAATGCTCCCCGCCGTCGCTAAACGAATCGGGCGTCACGTTGAGGACGCCCATGATGCGCGGACGGTCAAAGCTGAGCTCGTACTTTCCGCACCGCCATGTCTTGCTATCGTTCGCCATGAACATCCTCCTAAAATGCCCGCGCCGCCACGCTCGGGCGCAGGCGGCGGGGTCGCTTTGCAATTAGTCTTTCTATTGTATCCGCGCACGCGGGCTAGAACGCAAACGCGGCAGCGATGTCGCAAGAAATCAGCAGGTCGGCATTTGCATCCTGATCGGTGGGAGCAAGATTGCATATGGCCAGCGTATCGCCGGTAAAGTATCGCGTAAGACCCGCCGCCGGATACACCACGAGCGAGGTCCCGCCCACAATGAGGGCATCGGCCGCGGCAATGGCGGCAACGGCGTCGGTCAGCACATGCTCGTCGAGCGGCTCCTCGTAGAGCACCACATCGGGCTTAATGCGCCCGCCGCACGCGGGGCACACGGGCACACCCGCGGCGTCCTCGTGCCCGCGGGCGCAAATCCACTCGGCGCTATAGACCGCGCCGCACGACTGGCAAATGTTGCGATGGACCGATCCGTGCAGCTCGAACACGCGCTGCGAGCCCGCCATCTGATGCAGACCGTCGATGTTTTGCGTCACCACGGCATTAAGTTTGCCGGCACGCTCCAGCTCGGACAGCTTGGTGTGGCAGCGGTTGGGCTTGGCGCCAAGTGAGATCATCTTGGTGCGGTAGAAGTCGAAGAACTCGGCCGGATGCGCCTCGTAAAAGCTATGCGAGAGCATGGTCTCGGGAGGGTAGGCAAACTGTTGGTGATATAGGCCGTCCACGCTGCGGAAATCGGGAATGCCACTCGCCGTGGAAACGCCGGCGCCGCCAAAGAAGACCACACGCTTGTGGGTACCAAACAGCTCCGCCAGTGCGGCGGAGGCCCGCTTGGGATCCGATATCGCCTGCGTCATATGAGTCCTCCGTCCTTGTTGGTCGGGCAGCGTCGGGCGACATCCCAGCATGCGGCCTTTGAGTCAGCACGCGCGGAGCCCACCACCGCCCCTTTTGCGCTAATCTTAAGCCTGCAAACCCCGTCGAAAGGACACCATGCCTCAGACTTACACTTTCGCCTCGTGGAACGTCAACGGTCTGCGCGCCGTGCTCAAAAAGGACCCGAGCTTTATCCAGATCGCACAGGAGCTCAATGTCGATATCCTGGCGCTGCAAGAGACCAAGCTGCAGGAGGGCCAGGCCGATATCGACCTGCCCGGTTATCACCAAACCTGGAGCTACGCCGAGCGTAAAGGCTATTCGGGCACTGCGGTCTTTAGCCGCCAGGAACCGCTGCGCGTGCTGCGCGCCGATGCGCTGCTGCCTTACGCCGGCGAGGGCGCGGCAGCCGAGCTCGTGGCGCAGGCCGCGACCGAGGGCCGCGTCTGCGCGCTCGAGTTCGACAAGTTTTGGTTTGTGGACGTCTATACGCCCAACGCCCAAAATGAGCTCGCGCGCATCGATGTGCGCATGGCCTGGGACGATGCCTATCGCGGCTTTTTGGCGGGACTCGAGCGCGAGACCGGCAAGCCCGTGGTGACCTGCGGCGACTTTAACGTCGCGCACGAGGAGATCGACCTTAAGAACCCCAAGTCCAACCGCGGCAACGCAGGCTTTTCGGACGAGGAGCGCGGTAAGTTTACCGAGCTACTCGACGCCGGGTTTACCGATACCTGGCGCGCGGCAAATCCCGACGTCGAGGGCGTCTACAGCTGGTGGAGCTACCGATTTAATGCCCGCAAGAACAACGCGGGCTGGCGCATCGATTACTTCCTGGTGAGCGACGCCATCGCCGGCAACGTGCGCGACACCGGCATCCGCGGCGACATCTTTGGCAGCGACCACTGCCCCGTCACCCTCACCCTAGAGCTCTAGCCCCAGCCGACCCCTCGGGGACGAAGCAAAACGGATCATGTTCACCTCGCGAGGGAATCCACGCGGCACACCCGCCACGAAACTGCCCCATCTACTACGTTTAAGCCACTACCCTCAACCACGGCGAACAACGCAAAAAGAAAACCGCAGGTAGAAAGCCTGCGGTTTTTCATAAAACGCGGTCATGGTCGAGGGTATCAAGCTAAACGTAGTAGATGGGCTAGTTTCGTGGCAAGCGCCGTCAACTGATTCCCTGGGGACGTCTGGGGGCGGAAGAAAACGGATCGATTTGGCTCTCTAAGGGCCACGACGCCCATCATGTCAGCCGGCCATTCCAAAACTATGCCGGTTTACGGGGCTGAATCGCAAATCCCCAACCAAACGCAATTCAAGCAAAATAAAACCGCAGGTAGACGGATCGTCTATTTTCGGAAAAAGCCGGCATGGTCTGCCTGTGCCAATCTAGCCCCGTAAACCGGCATAGTTTTAAAATGGCACTTCGACAGTATTGATTCTCGCCCCGGCGCAGCCGCCACTACAGCCCGTATTTCACGACGACACGGTTAATGCGACGACACCAAGGTTTGTAGAGAGCGGCCAAGAACACGCAGGTCGCAAGGCCGTGTGTGATATCGAACGGTACCGCCGTGGCAAGACGCGCCACGGCGCCCGCCCACGTGAGCGGTTGCACAAAACCGATGATGTCGTAGGCGTTAATCACGGCGCCATAGAGCAGGCCCGACGCAAAGCCGTACGCCATCAGCGCCGGCATGCGCACGGTTCCATCGGCACGGTCGAACGCCCCCGCATGCGCCAGCGCGCCGCCAACATAGCCGACCAGACCCCAGGCATACATCTGCCACGGTGTCCACATGCCCTGCCCAAAAAAGAAATTGCTGGTCAGCGCCGCCAGCGCGCCAACCATAAAACCATTGCGGCGACCAAGCGTCGCCCCCGCGATAATGGCGATGGCGCTCACCGGTTTAAAGTCGGGAATGGGCCCAAACAAGATGCGCCCCGCCGCGGCCAACGCCGCCAGAACCAGCGAGGGCATAATCTGGCGCAAACCCGGACGAGATGCCTCGTAACCCGCAAAGAACAGCGCGAGCACCAGCGCCACCACGACAAGCATGGCAAGCGCTGCCTGCTCAATGCCCGCCAACAATGCTGCGGCCATTACAGCCGGCACCGCCAGCAGCAGCGGGATTTCCAGTTTTGCGAGTATGCGCAGGACGCGATAATCCGCCATCCCATCACGCCCTATAAAACACATTGTCGGCAAAAAAGTCGGCGGGCGGCTCCATGCAGGCAATCTCGCCGTCGAACATCATGGCAATGTCATCGGCAACCTGCTCGGCAAAATCCAGATCGTGCGTTGCCATGATGACGGTACCGCCAGCCTCCGCATGGTCGCGCAGGGCGCGGGCGATGATGCGACGGCTGGCCAGGTCCAGACCCTTGGTGGGCTCATCGAGCAATAGCAGCTCGGGGCCGATCAACAGCAGCTTTGCCAACGCAAGCAGCTGGCGCTGCCCGCCCGAAAGATCGTACGGATGGCGCCCATCCAAGCCGGACAATCCCAGACTCGTCGCGCGCTCTCGCGCCATAGCCTCGTCATATCCGCAGGTCGAAGCCCATTCCATCAGCTCCTCGCGCACCGTCTCGGCAACCAGCAGCGCCTTGGGATTCTGAGGCAGCAGTGCCGCCGAGGCCGCCCCGCGCTCCATATGCCCACGCTGCAACTTGACCGTCTTGGCCAGCACCGAAAGCATTGTCGACTTACCGCAGCCGTTACCGCCCACAACAGCATGCACCGCGCCTGCCGAAAACGACGCATCGAGCCCGCGCAGCACCCAGCCGGACGCTCGATCGTAGCGAAACCAGCCCCCTGCCAGGGTGGTAGCCGACCCAGCGTGCATTTTAGGGAGTATTCGGCATCCACCGGCGCACGACGGCGCCCCCGAGTCGTCTTGCGACAGGATTTGCGCCTCAAATTCAGCCGATTTGTCCGATTTCGGTCTTTTTTTTTCGCCCGGAGCGCCCACGCGCGGGTCCAAATAGCCCGGCCGGCCACTGGCGCTGCTGAAAACTCCGTTTTTTGCACGCCGCGAGCCACCCCACCCTGGCACCTCGCCAGAAAACAGCTCTTCGCGATGCCCCAAGGAGGCGATGTCAGCGACCTCGCTTACGCGCCCGCCCTCAATCCGATACGCGCACGTCGCGTATTCGAGCATCGGGCGCGGCTGGTGCGTTGCCACAACAACCGTGCAGCCCAGCTCGCGATTCACGCGAAACAGCGCATGCAGAAAATTTTTCTCGGCAACGGGATCCAGTTGGGACGTGGGCTCGTCGAGCAGCAGCACGCGAGGGCGCAACGCCAGCACGGCTGCCAGCGACAGCAGCTGCTTGCGTCCGCCCGAAAGCGTATCGGTATCGCGGTGGAGCCAATCCTCCACCCCAAAGAAATAACTGGTCTCGGCCACGCGACGACGCATCTCGTCGCGCGACATGCCTAAGTTTTCCAGGCCAAACGCCATCTCGTGCCACACGGTTTCGCACACAATCTGGTTCTCGGGGTCCTGAAACACATAGCCCACGCGCTCCGCGGACGCGCGAACGTCCATGTCGGCAACGCTTTCGCCCAGCATGCGCAGCTCGCCGGAGCATTCGCCCGCCGGCGAAATCTCGGGCTTGAGCAACGAGAGTAATGTCGACTTGCCCGACCCGGTACCACCGACAAGCAACGCAAACGTCCCTTGGGGAACACGCCAATCGAGCCCCTCGAACACCGGCACTTCGGCCCCGGGGTAGGCAAAGCGCAGGCCCCGCACTTCAATCGCCGGCATATCCGAGCCGCACACCGCGTCCGCCATGATGCTCCCGTCCAACCGAGCCATCAGCCAAACCTCTTCTCGTCAATCGCATGCACCACGCAGGGCAGCGCCATCCAGGTCGCGTATACAACATAGCCAGGCCACGGCGCTGGCACCGAAAGCTGCGGGTAAAACGAATACTGCATCGTCGCGGTCCACGCCACTGCCGCCGTGGCCACGCCAAACAGCGCAAGCCCAACCAACGCGGCAACGTCGCCGCGCGCCAGCCGATACCGCGCGTACGTCGTGCGACGCGCCGCGGCGCCCCACCCACGGGAGCGCATGGCGTCCGCACGCTCCAGCGAATCTTCCATGCCCCAGCCCATCAACACGCTCGATGCCCGTAGGCGCGAACGCACGGGGTCGGCCGGCGCGCGGCCCGGCACATCAATCGCATCCTGCACCGCCAGCACCGTGCGACCGCGACGCAAAAACTGCGGGATAAGCCGCATACACATCGAGATCATGAGCGCGATCACCGGCGCGGTGTTACCCAAAAGCGCAAGCACCCTGTCGTAGCTAAGCATGGACGCCGCGGCCTCAAACCACAGCACGCTCGCCACAAACAGCCCGCCCATGCACAGGCCGTATACCATGCTCTCCAGATACACCGCACGCATGCCAATACGGAACAGTTCCGTCGAGCCCGAAGCGCTAAATAACGGGTTGAGCACCGCGATAATCAAAATCACCGGCAGCTGCCAGCGAAGCGCCCCCAACGTGCGTGCGACGCCGCGCGTCGCAAACCCATACGCCAGCCCGCCCGCAAGCGACAGCGCAAGCAGCACCGGTTGCATCGAGAACATGGTGAGCCCCAGCGTCAGCACCATGTAGAGCGCCGGCACCGCCGGATGCGACATCGAGAATGCCGCGACGGGTTCGTTGCCCGATTCCTCTCGCATGATATCCACGGACACCCCCATCCCCTCGCTCAAACGCCAACGCCGCAGTGCCGCTGCCATGCACAACCAGCGCAAACGTCACGCCGGCGGAACCGACATCGGCCGCCATGCGCCAATCGTTACGCGCTCATCATATGCCTGCGGTATCATATTGCGCCGTGTATCGTTTCCAAACGCACGTCTCTATAACGTAACAGGAGATCACATGGACGCAACCGCAATTATCCTCGCCGCCGGCGAGGGCACCCGCATGAAGTCGAACCACTGCAAGGTTTCGCACAAGATCCTGGGCAAGCCCATGGTCCAGTGGATCGTCGACGCCACCATCAAGGCCGGCTGCAGCCGCGTCGTGGTCGTCATCGGCAGCCACGCCGACGAGATGCGCGCGCTTATCGACGGCGCCTACGCCAACAGCGCCACCAAGGTCGAGTGCGTCGAACAGACCGAGCGCCTGGGCACCGGCCACGCCGTAAAGGTCGCGCTCGAGGCATGCGGCATCATGCAAGGCCCCGTCGTCGTGCTCAACGGCGACCTGCCGCTCATCACCGCCGACACCGTCGCCAAGTTCGCGCAGACCGTCGCCGGCGGCGAGCTCGCCTGCACCGTCATGACCATGACCCCGCCCGATCCCTTTGGCTACGGCCGCATCAAGCTGGGCGCCGACGGCCAGATCGAGCGTATCATCGAGCAGAAGGACTGCACGCCCGAGCAGGCCGCCACGCTGCTCGAGTGCAACGCCGGCTGCTACGCCTTCGACGGCGCGCAGCTCGCCGCCCACATCAGCGAGATCGGCAACGACAACGCGCAGTCCGAGTACTACCTGCCCGACATGCTCGAGATTCTCAAGGGCCACGGCCAGGCAGTCTCCATCTTCCACTGCGACGACTACCGCGACGGCCTGGGCGTCAACAGCCGGATCCAGCTCGCGCAACTCACCGCTATCGCGCGCGACCGCATCAACGAGCACTGGATGGCCGAAGGCGTTACCTTCATCGACCCCACGCAGGCCTGGATCGGCCCTGACGCCGTCATCGGCCGCGACACCATCGTGTGGCCGCAGACGCACCTGATCGGCCACGTCACCGTGGGCGAGGAGTGCCAGCTCGGCCCCAACAGCCGCCTCACCGACACCACCGTTGGCAGCGGCTGCACCATCGATGAGACTATCGCCATCGAGGCTGTCATCGAGAACGGCGTCGACTGCGGCCCGCGCGCCTACCTGCGCCCGGGCACCCACATGCTCGATGGCTCCAAGGCCGGCACACACGTGGAGATCAAGAAGTCCACGATCGGCGAGGGCTCCAAGGTGCCGCACCTGTCCTACATCGGCGACACCACCATGGGTTCCGGCGTCAACGTGGGCGCGGGCTCCATCACCTGCAACTACGACGGCGTGCACAAGCACAAGACCGTCATCGGCAAGGATGCCTTCATCGGTTCCGACACCATGATGGTCGCGCCTGCCCAGATCGGCGACGGCGCACTCGTGGCCGCCGGCTCCGTCATCACCGAGCCGGTCCCGGCTGACGCACTCGGCCTGGGCCGCGCCCGTCAGGTAAATATTGAGGGCTGGGCCGCCGATTATCGCCGCCGTCTGCACGAGGACGACGAGGTATAACGTTTTACCAAGCATCTAAGGAGCTGTTCCCATGGGAATGGCTCCTTTTTCTATGCTGACCTGCGCGACCGGATGAGTGGTCGGTTCGTGTCCGTTGACGGTAAAGACGTTATCAAGACCCGATAAACCCCGCCGCGCGGTTACAATGCAACAAGGCATCTATATGGCATTCGATATATAAAGGAGAAGGGTAATGCCGATTAATGATCCCGAGAAGTCGGAGAATATGCGCAAGTCCATCCGCGTGTATTCCGGTTCCTCCAACCGTCCCCTCGCTCAGAAGATCGCTGAGTACCTTGGGGTCGAGCTTTCGGGCCTTACGCTAAAGCAGTTCGCCAACGGTGAGATTTACGCCCGCTACGACGAGACCGTCCGCGGCGCCGACGTCTTCCTGATTCAGTCCGTGGCCGGCGGCAACGTCAACGATATGCTCATGGAGCTGCTCATCGCCACCGACGCTGCCAAGCGCGCATCCGCCCGCTCCATCACCGCCGTCATCACCCACTACGGCTATGCCCGCCAGGACCGCAAGGCCGGCCCGCGCGAGCCCATCACCGCCCGCCTCGTCGCCAACCTGCTCGAGCGCGCTGGCGTCAACCGCATCATCACCCTCGACCTGCATCAGGGCCAGATTCAGGGTTTCTTCGATATCCCGGTTAACCACCTGTCTGCACTGCCGCTGTTTGGCCAGTACTACAACGACATGCACTTCGACACCGACAACCTGGTTGTCGTCTCCCCCGACGTGGGTCGCGCCAAAGCTGCCAAGAAGCTCTCCGACATGCTCGGCTGCAGCCTCGCCATCGCCCACAAGGGCCGTCCGCGCCACAACGCCGCCGAGGTCATGGGCATCATCGGTGACATCAAGGGCAAGACCTGCATCATCAATGACGACATGATCGACACCGCTGGCACCCTGTGCGCCAACGTCAAGGAGCTCAAGGCCATGGGTGCCGGCGACATCTACGTGTGCGCCACCCACGGCATCTTCTCGGGCCCGGCCATCGAGCGTCTGAACGACGCCCCCATCGTCGAGTGCCTCGTCACCGACGCCATTCCCGTCGAGGTCGGCGGCAAGATCAAGACCATCTCGGTCGCCGAGGAGTTCGCTCAGGCCATCTCCGCCGTTTACCACGAGGAGCCCGTCTCCACGCTCGTCGGCGGCGACTTCGCGCTGTAATCCAGCGCGCAGCGCATCATCTTTGGTGTTTTTAAAGGGTCGGAGGCTCGCTTCCGACCCTTTTTTCTGCCCCTCGATAACCCGCCTTGGACAGTTAGTTCAGATTTGTATTAATTTGGGCATTCGTTTGGGCCATTTAATGTATCGAAAGCTCTCTTGCCGGCATAATTCCGCTCGATTCCTCCTCCCATGGATCTCTTCACCATGCCATTGGCCCCATTTTGCCCACCGAGTCCCTCAACAGCGGCAATACACCCCGGTCGCCTTGTACAAATCTGAACTAACTGTCCAGCACCCATCTCAGTAGATACCTCCAGGGCCAACCCATCACTCCATTCTCCACTTTTCCAAGGCATTCCGTATGATGTCGTTACCGCCCGCGGCGCGCGACGCCCCTTTGAGCGAAAAGAACGGCACGGCCATATCATTTCGCCAACGGCTTAGTACCTTATAGCTATGACAACCGTAATTTCACACCTCTCCGCCCTCCGCGCAATTCGCCGCGCTCGACGGGCGTACTCCGCCCTTCCCTGGGACGCCATCGATGACGAGCAACAGACACAAGCCCTCGTAGGTTGCGTTCCCAACAAGGACGCCATAGACTTTGCGGCCCTTGCAATACTTGACGCCTGGAGCGAAGACGACTCCGAGCGTCTAGACCTCTTTGTTGCGAGCGGCAGCAACAGACGACCCGACGGACGGCTCCTCCAGCACACCATCACCGCCCCTCTCCCCCCAGGGCGCGATCATGCACATCGAAGCCGACATCTACGCAACGTCTCCCGCCATGACGGCCATGCTTTGTTCCAAAAATGAATCGATTGCCAAAACCTTGATGCTTCTCATGGAACTGCTCGGAACCTACTCACTTCCGCCCGAAGCAACTTACCCCATCGCCTACGACGACACGTGGCCCGAGGCCAACAGCTTCGAAACGATGGACGATCTCGATTGCCAGGGCGATCAACCGACACCCGAAAAGCAAGCCGAAACCCGCTACGAACAGGCGCACTACAAATGCGAGCCCGCCACAACCATCGAAGAGCTCGAGGCAGTCGCACGGTTTGCCAAAAGTAGTTCCTACGCCTCGTTTCGCACAGCTATCAAACTCGCCCGGGCCGGATCCGCATCCCCAGCGGAATCATTGATGTTCGCTGTCCTGGGCGCACCCATGCGCTTTGGCGGATTCGGGTGTTGCAGCCTGCCCATGGGAGGCCTGCTGCTCAACTATCGAATCGATTTCGACACCCTTGCGGTCAACATGTCCTCGGGCATCCCCTACGCCATCTGCGACTTATATTGCCCAGCAGCCGGAGTCGACAACGAATACAACGGAATTGGACATGAGCTTCAAAACGCTCGCATCCACGATGGCAATCGCAACAATGGCCTTAAGGCCATGGGTATCCACGTCCTGGTTATCAATCGTGACCAAATGAAGGACCTTGTTGCACTCGAAGCCTTCGCCCAGACGATGCATCGACTTGCGGGAGTTCGATTCCGCTACCGCATCAAGGGTTATCGCAAGCGTCAGGCCACCTGGCTCAACACCCTGCGGGCCGGAATCGGCCTCGCGCCGGTCTAAAAGACTTTTACCCAGTGTTACCGAGCATGGCTGGACAGTTAGTTCAGATTTGTATAAACAGACGGCTCATGTCGAGGTGGTTTGCCGCCATCCCGGCGCCAATCACCTCATTTGAAGACTCAAAAGATCTGAAATAGCACAAATTGTGCTCCCCAAAGCGCCGTGACAGTTCCGTGGCCCCGATTTTGGCAGTCAAAGATCTCTTGGTTTATACAAATCTGAACTAACTGTCCATCCCGGCTTCTGACGACTGTCCAAACGCCCTCATGCAGCCTCAATCACCCTCCATTTGACAGCAGCAACGGGGTCGCTCACCATAGCAGGCGACAAATCGATGAAAGGAAGCACATGGCAGCTGCACAGCCGCTTAAGATTCGCATGGTTGCCGGACTCGGCAACCCTGGCGATGAGTATGCCGAGACCCGCCACAACGCAGGCTTTAAGGCGATCGACGAGCTGGCGCGTCAGGCCGGCGTCACGTACTGGAAAAACCAGGCCGGCGCCGAGGTCGCGCTCATCAACATCAACGATCCAGAGGAAGAGGGCGGCAAGCGCCAGATTGTGCTGGTCAAGCCGCAGTCGTACATGAACACCTCGGGCGGCCCCATCTCCAAGCTTTGCCGCGAGTACAAAATCAAGGCCGAGGAGCTGCTCGTAATCCACGATGAGCTCGACATTCCCGCCGGCGACGTGCGCGTCAAGGTGGGCGGCGGCCACGCCGGCCACAACGGCCTGCGTTCCATCATCGACAAGATGGGCAGCCGCGACTTTAGCCGCATCCGCACCGGCATCGGCAACCCTCCCGGCAAGATGCCTGTCGCCGACTACGTGCTCAAGCAGCTGCGCGCCCGCGAGGCCGAGGACTTCCAGGACACCTGCGCTCGCGCCGCCGACGCCGCCGGCCTGGCGATTGTGCACGGCGTAATCTATGCCCGCGACCACGTCAACGGCTCCGCCTCTGCCAACGGCAAGCACTAAAACCTACCAAAAAGGGATGTTTATTTTGGCAGGTTTTATATGCGAAAACGCCGCAGCGACCGCATCGCAATAAACCCTATGCCGCCATACATACCCAACACCTCAAAAGGGGCCGGCCTCACCGATATGCAAGGCCGGCCCCTTTTGTCGTTTTATCTGATAAAACCCGCCAAAATAAACCTGTCTCTTTGTGCTGGATTACTTTTCCCGCCTGCCAAAGATACACGTAAGCAACATGTCCATGAGGGTATAATTTACACTGTATGTCTGCACAACGCCTGTGCGCGTACGGTTTTATTCGGGCTGCCGTCCATTTCCGTGGAGGCACGGTTCGGTTGCCCTAACAAGAGAGGGGTTCTATGTATAAGATCCTGGAGAAGACGCAGTTCTCGGAGAAGGTGTTCAAGTTCCGCATCGAGGCGCCTGCAATCGCCAAGCATGCGCACGCTGGACAGTTCCTCATGGTTCGCGCCAACGAGACGGGCGAGCGTGTCCCGTTTACCCTGGCCGGCTGGAACGGTGACGAGGGCTGGGTCGAGTTCATCTTCATGGTGATCGGCAAGACCACCGAGATGCTTTCCACCTACGAGGCCGGCGAGTCGCTGCGCGACGTCGTGGGCCCGCTGGGCGTTCCCACCGAGATGGCCGAGGGCCCCTGCGCCGTCATTGGCGGCGGCGTCGGCCTGGCAATTGCCTTCCCGGTCGCCAAGCACCTGGTCGAGACCGGCCACGAGGTGCACGCCATCATGGGCGCTCGCACCAAGGACCTCCTGCTCATGGAGGACCAGTTCCGCGAGCTCCTCGACGAGGACCACATCCACATCACCACCGACGACGGTTCCTACGGCGAGCAGGGCGTTGTCACCGCTCCGCTGGAGCGCCTGCTGCAGGACAAGGCCGTGAGCCAGGTCTTCTGCGTCGGCCCCGTTCCGATGATGAAGTTCTCGACCCTCACCGCCCAGAAGTACGACACCCCCATCACCGCGTCGCTCAACCCCATCATGGTTGACGGCACCGGTATGTGCGGCTGCTGCCGCGTCGAGGTGGGTGGCGTGACCAAGTTTGCTTGCGTCGACGGCCCCGACTTCGATGCCACCCTGGTCGACTGGGATGACCTTCGTGCCCGCCAGGCCGCTTACCGTTCCGAAGAGGGCGAGTCCCTCAAGGCCTATGAGGAAAAGAGCTGCGCATGCCACTAGTTAACGGTCGTTTCGTTGCCGATATGAAGTCGCCCCGCACCCCCGATAACGAGGAGCCGGCCGCCGAGCGCGCCTGCGACTTCCGCCCCGTCGACAAGGGCTTCACCGAGGAGATGGCGCTGGCCGAGGCCGAGCGCTGCCTCAACTGCAAGAAGCCGTTCTGTGTTGAGGGCTGCCCCGTCAACATCAACATCCCCCGCTTTATCGAGCAGATCCGCGAGAAGGACTTTGGCGGCGCCCTCGATACCATCCGCGAGGACTCCATGCTTCCCGCCATCTGCGGTCGCGTCTGCCCGCAGGAGAACCAGTGCGAGGGCAAGTGCATCCGTGGTAAGAAGTCCGAGCCCGTGGCCATCGGCCAGCTCGAGCGCTTCCTGGGTGACCGCCCCGAGCTCGCCTCCACGCCCAAGATGGCTCCCAAGAACGGCAAGAAGGTCGCCGTCGTCGGCTCCGGCCCGTCCGGCATCACCTGCGCCGGTGAGCTCGCCCGCAACGGCTTTGACGTTACCGTCTTTGAGGCCTTCTTCACCGGCGGCGGCGTGCTGGTCTACGGCATCCCCGAGTTCCGTCTGCCCAAGGCGGTCGTCAAGCGCGAGATTGACGGCCTTGAGAACATGGGCGTCAAGTTTGAGTACAACTCCGTCGTGGGCAACATGGCCACGGCCGATGAGCTGTTCGAGCAGGGCTTCGACGCCATCTACGTGGCGACCGGCGCTGGCCTGCCCAAGTTCCTCAACGTCCCCGGCGAGAACCTGCCCAACGTCTTCTTCGCTAACGAGTACCTCACCCGCGTGAACCTGATGAAGGCCAACAAGTTCCCCGAGTACGACACCCCCACCAAGCATGGCAAGAACGTCGTCGTCTTTGGCGGCGGCAACGTGGCTATGGACGCCGTCCGTACCGCCAAGCGCCTGGGCGCCGAGCACGCCATCATCGCCTACCGTCGTACCGAGGACGAGATGCCCTGCCGCCGCGCCGAGCTGCACCATGCCAAGGCCGAGGGCGTCGAGGTTCTGCCGCTCGTCTCCCCGCTCGAGTTTGTCGCTGGCGAGGACGGCTCCGTGTGCGCCGTCAAGGTCCAGAAGATGGAGCTCGGCGAGCCTGACGAGTCCGGCCGTCGTCGCCCGGTGCCTATCGAGGGCGCCATCGAGGAGATTCCCTGCGACGTCGCGATCTCGGCTATCGGCACCAACGCCAACCCCTTCGCTGCCAAGATCGGCGGCAAGATGGAGCTCAACAAGTGGGGCTACATCGTTGCCGATGAGGAGACCGGCCAGACCACCGATCCCCGCATCTGGGCCGGCGGCGACATCGTCACCGGTGCCGCTACGGTCATTCTGGCGATGGGCGCCGGCAAGAAGGCCGCCGCTTCGATCACCAAGAGCCTGCTGGGTGAGTAGTCACCTACAGCGCTAACCACCAAACGGCAAAGTCCCCGTCGGGCATACGCCCGGCGGGGACTTTTTCTATGCCGGCTGCCCGATCACCATAAAGGGAACGGGCACCTTTGCGGTGGTTGAGGACCTGGCCGGCGAACCGATTCCGACTTTCATCTCAATCTGTAACACTTAGAGACCAAATCCCTCGCTACGTGTTACAGATCGAGACGTTAGGTTGGCGGCCGAACAGTTCATCTCAATCTGTAACACTTGGAGTCCAAATATCTGGCTCGGTGTTACAGATTGAGATTTTGCTAAAGCCGAGGATGGGCGCCGCCGCCAAAACCTAGCGCTTGCGGCGCTTGGTCGCGGCGATGCCGGCGGCGGCTACGGTTGCGCCGGCGATGCCTAGGGCGGCGACCGTCATCACGGCGGAGTCACCCGTGCTGGCAAGCTCCGTACCACCGGACTTCTTGCCATTCTTGCCCTTACCCTTGGACTTGTCCGTCGTCACCGTGGTCGTCGTCGAAGCCGAGCTGCCCGCAGGGACCCCGGCCCCACCAGAGCCGTCCGCACCACCGCCCTGCTCGCCGCCGCCAGGCGTCGGCTCCGGCTCGGGCGTCGGCTCAGGCGCCGCCTCATCGGTCACCGTAATCGTAATGTTCAGACGCTCGGAATACTCGCTGTACGACATGCCAGGACGCTGTGCCGCAATGCGTACATACATGTTGCTATCGAGCGCAATAGGCTCGGTGTACTTTACGCGGCCTTCGTCACGGCAGGGGCAGGTGTCGTTGGTGGTGTACCAAATCGTCGTGCCATCCTCGGCCGAAAGCTCTAGCTTCGTGCCCTTGGGCACTGTAATGTAGTTCTCCTTGGGCGACCATGCACCAAACGTCGTCGCACCAATCGTCGCCACCGGTCGCGCCGGTCGCACCGCCTCGGCAGACACGCGAACGTCGACCTGCTTGGACAGCGCCGTGCCGTCCACCGCCGCCGTCAACGTCGTCAAACCAGGCAGAGCGCCATGCAGCACAAACGTCGCCGCGCCGTCCTCGCCCGTCACGGCCTGGGTGGCATCGACAGAGCAGATAGCCGAGGACTCCAGCCCAACACTAACCTTGGCGCCCGCAAACGGCTTGCCCGCCTTATCGGTCACGTGCGCCACCAGCTCAAAGTCACTGCCATCAAGCATGGTCACGGCCTGCTCCACGTTGAGCTTGAGCTTGTCGGCACGAACGCCCACGACAAGCTCTCCACTTGCCCAGCGCTCCATGGCCGTGCCGGCGTAGTTGCGAGCACCGTCGAGCTCAAGCGCCACCGTCGAGCCCGCCTCACACGCATCGGCATAGCGAATACGCAGCACGCGCGACAGCGGCTTGCCATTGGGATCGTCCTGCTTGTCGAGCCACGTATACGTCACGTCGCCCAAGCCCTGCGCGCACAATGCGGCCAGGGCATCGTCGCTCGCATCCATATACTGCGCAAACTCAACCTCGATGCAATCGGTATAGGCATGGGCCGAAACCACCTCGGGCGCCGCCGTCGACACCAAGCCAATGTTCACCTCAGTCTGAATCGGCGGCACGCGCAGCCAAGCCGAACGCGCTTCCTCATACCCGCCCTTGGTCACGCGCACCTGATACCAGCCGGTCGGCGTATTCCAGTTGTATGCACCGTCCGCACCCGTTGCAAGCGGATTGTCCTGCTCATACTCCTCGGCATCCCAACGCACTTCATTGGTACCGGCCGCATCGTCGGCGCTCCACAGCTCAACCGTTGCGCCTTCAACCGTATTGGACAGCAGACCCTCGTACACCACGCCCGCAGGGTCGGGTGCTGCCTTGGCAGCCACATTGCGATAACGCGCCTCGAAGATCGACTGCATCTTCTCGTCCGAGATCAAGCCATCCTTGTTGGCCTTGTAGACCTCGGCATCGGTCAGCTCGCCCCAGTTGACCGTAATACGATTCTGACACGCGCGCTCCACCTGCTCGCAGGCAACATCGTAGGCGCATTCGGCATTGGTCAACTTAACCGCGCGCTCCGAGCCCACGCTCGTCGAGGCCGCATCATAGGCGGCGCCCACCACGGTACCCGCCGAGCCAGCCGTTAGCACGCCGGCGATCGTCATAATGGAGCCCACCGCCACATCGGTACTATCGTGGCAGAGCTGGCGATACAGCAGATCCTCAAACGCACGCGCCTTCTCCATGGCGTCACGCAGCGCGTAAATGCACTTCCAGTCGTCCTCGGTCTTCTCGGGCTTGGCAAGCAAGCGCGTATGCTGAAGCTCATAGCCCTCGCGCTCGCCCTTCACCTTCTGCATACGGACGTTCACGTTCTCCCAGTTCTTGCTGGCATCGTTCACGCCGTAAATGCCGGTAAAGACGCCGATACCCTGGGTCGCCGCGGGAAACGCCTGTCCGGCCGCCTTCCACGCATCGGTCTTAAAGACCTGTCCGAACATCTCGCACTCGATCTTATAGCTCTTGAGCGAACGGATCGTGCGGATGAGCTTCATATGGGCGCTCACGTCGCCGTTGCGTTTCCAGGCCATGAGCCATCCGCGCACCTTGGAGTTGTTGAGGCTATGGACCACATTCCAGTTGTCGTACAGGTTGTCCAGAATATCGCACTGCATGGCGATCGAATTAAACAGAAGCGCCTGGTTCTTGTTGTTATTGGAGTTCTCGATAAATTCCGACTCTATATAGGCCGTCTGCTCGCCATCGGGCGCGGCGACCTTAAAGCCCTTGATGGTATCGTCGTCAGCCGCCTTGTAGCTCAGCGAGCTGCCGAGCGCCTGGCCCAAATCGTTAAACCCGCTCGTCGACTGGCCGTTGTATTCGCTGGCCTTAATGCCCGCACACTTGTTGAGCGCCGCAGCGGTTGCGTCATTCCAGCTTCCGTATTGGTTGAGCCGGCCGATACCCATCGACTGGCCCACCAGATCCTCGGCCTGCTGGGCGATAAACTCCGCTCGCGATGCATGGTCGACGAGCTCCTTGATGGCGGCCGCATCCGCAGGGTTCGCACCCTGGGCCGCCGCGAGTTCCTGATACCAATCCTCGCTGGTGCCGTAAGCATCCTCAAAGATCATCTTGTCCACATTGACGCCATAGCTGTCGCCCTGCTGGGTCAGCAGCGCCGCCGACCCGCCGACCGCGGCCTTGAGCTCAGCCGCAAACTGCGCGGCCTCCTCGTTGCCAGCATCATCGCCCTCGCCGTCGCTGGCGGCAGGGGCGCGACGAGCCTTGCGGGCAGCTCCACCTTGGGCTTCGTCCTCTTTACCGTTCTCGTCCTCCTCGGCAAACGCATCGGCGACCATCCGGTCAATCGCGTCGTTAAAGGCCTCGTCGACATCATTAAACGAGTTATCCATCATATACTCGCGCCACTGCTGCACGGCATTCGAGAACTCCTGCTGGCGCTCCTCGGCCGCGGCGGAATGCTTTTTGGCCGAAGCTTTGGCGTCAAAACTCAGCATGGTCATAAGCTGGGCATTGGAGATGCGGTAGGTCTGCGGCATAAAGATCTGCTCAAAGTTGCCGCAGTTCACATAGGTCGAGTCATTCGCCTTGTTAAACTCGTCGAGCAGCTTAAGGTAGCCCTCGTCCACATACTCCGCCACATAGCGCACACGGGTGCCCTCGCGCGACTTTTGAGTCAGAGGAATCGTCACCGTCTTGCCATCCACGCAGTCCACGTACAGGTCGAGCGTGTCGGCGGCCTCTTCGTTTCCCACCTCGAGCGTGATGTCAAAGGTCCAGTAGGCGTTCTTCTTTTGTGGCAGATGATGGAAGGTCCACAGGCTCTTGCCGGTGTCCTTGCCGTCCTTGACCAAGTTTTGCGTACCGCCACGATACGTCACATCAAAGCTCCAGACCGAAGCGCTCGGAACATAGCGCACGTAGTTGCGAGCCGTCACCTCTGCGGCAGCGGCGGCAACATCGGTCGAGCCCACGCGCGCCTCGAGCGTCACACGCTCGGCGGCAAGCGTATCCTGCGGCAGGTCGTATTCAATCTTGGCACGGCCGAGTTTATTGGTCTTGCCGGTGTACTTTGCAGCCGACGAGCCCGTCCCCACGGTGAGCTGCACGCTCTTGCCCGGCGCTGCATAAACGTAGGCCACATTGCCCAGCAGGCTGTGAACGTCGGTGTTGTCGACCTCGATGCGCGATCCGCTAACCTCGAGTGTGGTGCTTCCCAGCGGCAATGTCACCTCGCCCAGCGTAATGAGCGGCGAGATGGCATAGGTGCCCGAGGACTTAGGCTTAAAGCGCACAAAAACATCGGCGCCCGCGCTCTTCTTCATATCGAGAACGAGGTTGTCGCCCTCCCAAGTTGTGTCAGCCCACATGGCATCGGAGCTTGCGCCGGCTTCGCGAGCGCCTGCGGACACATCCTCGACGGCATCCTTGGCAAGCGGAATCTCAATCTTGGCAGCCTGGCTGTCCTTGAGCTCGTAATGAATGCGCAGCTCGGTCTCCACGCCAACGACCGCGGACGAATCAGCGATAACCGAGCCCGCCGTCAGCCCGCGCTCGGCACGATACGTCTCCACGTCAAACGTCGGCACGTCGAGCGTCACGTTGAGCTGCTTGCCGTCCTCGATCTTCACCTGTTTTTGCGCGATATGCTTACCCACGGTCAGTCCCAGGCGGCTAAACGTGGAATAGCTCGTCGCTTGGATGTCGTAGCTCGTCTTGTTAAAGGCGACGATGGTGTACGAACCGGCCTTAAGGCGCGGCGTCTCGGCCTTCATGATAGGCGTGGTGCCATCGTCTTCGTAACCCATCAGATAGGTGACGCCGTCGGCGACTAGCCTGCCGTCGGACGTACGGAACACCAGCACGCGGTTGGCGCCCTGGTAGTCGCCCTTGGTCGTGACCGTCGCCGTGCCCCAGGGCTTCAAGTCGATATCGACCTTGCCGACCGAAGGCTTCACCGTCGCCGTCGCCCCACCCAGCTTGAGGCTGTCTTTGGGCTCGAGCGTTATCTCCAGATCCTGGTCCGCGTCGGCAATGGCCTGCGACACCACGAGCACTGTGCCCTGGATACGGTAGTCGTTTTCCCTGTCGCCCTTGGCGGGTTTAAGCGTCTTGCCGCCGCTCTTCACCGTCAGATCGATGTTATCGAGACTATCGAGCTCAATGCGTTCGGTCTTATCCTGGCCTGCGACCGGTTCGAGATAGCCCACGTTGAGCTCAATCGCACGCGAAGCCGGAATCTTGGTAAAGTCCTCCGCCTTAATCTCCCCGATATTCCATGTGCCCGTCATCTGGTCGCCCGGGCGCGCCATCACCATGTCATAGTAACCGCTGAGCGAAATGCGCAGCGTTGCTGCCGTCTTGGAGAGGACGTCGGCAGCAACGGAGCCGTCGTCGCCAACCGTCAACGGCGTGGACTGCCCCGCCTGCACGAGCACGGCCGCCGCGCCCTGGGGAAGTTTGCCCGTGATTTGGGCGTCCTCGCCCATCCACTCAAAGGTATAGGCGGGACGCGTTGGGTCGGCCGAGTCCATGCGATCGGCGACGGCATCGGCAATCTTCTTGATCATCGAGGGGTTGCCCGCCGAGTCCGTCGCATAGGCATAGATGGTCTGGCCCTCGCTAAAAGGCATCAGGTAATCGACGCCATCGATCGTCACGTTGTTGGTGTACAGGCCCGCCTCTTCGAGCTTGATGTCGGGATTCATGACGCGCAGGGTCACCGCATTGTGGTTGGTGGTCGAGGTGCCGGCGCTGCTGGTATTACGCGTGTTGTCGAACGGCTCCAGATCAATCGACTGCACGCTCTTGGGCACAACGATTTCCTTACCGGCCAGCGCGGGATCGAGGTAAGTAAACGCGTGCGCTCCGATATATTTGACGCCATCGCCGATCGTCACCGACGACACATGCGAGCACCCGTCAAAGGCATAGCTCTCAATCCGCTCCACCGTGCCCGGCACGTTGATCTGCGTAAAGGTGAGTACCGTTGTGTCCGAGACATGGAACTGCGGCACGCCGCAATTGGCGAAGGCACGATAGTCGATAGTCTTAACCGAAGGCGGCAGCGTTGCCACCACATTGTCGTCAAGTTGCTCGCAGCCCTCAAAGGCCTGCTCGGGAATCGTGGTAAAGGCCGCGTTGTTGGGCCAGGTCACCGTCTGAAGTGTCTTGCTCCCGGTAAACGCATTCCAGCCCAACTCCTCAACCGAATCGGGCAGTGCGATTTCCTTGATGCTGCTGCCGCCCAAGCCGCCAACCGAGCGGACATGCGAATTCGAAGCGAAGGTAATCGATGTGAGCGCAGCGCTTCCCATACCCGTAAGGCTTACGACATGCTTGCCGTCGATGGTCGAGGGGACCTCCAACGTGGTAATGCCCGCGTCGCCATACTTGATAGAAATTTCGTTGGTGAGGCTATCGATCGAGAAGTAGTACTGCGCGGGGGTCTGCTCGCCGGCCACGTAGCCATCGTCGTCTTCGCCCTTTACGCCCGTGGCGCCCTTAGAGGTTGCCCAGAGTTCAAGTTTCTCGTTCCAGGTTGCCTCGGCACCGGAAGCCTCCTCTTGCTTCTGCTGCTCGGCGAGTTCCTTGCCCTCGACAAGATCGGTGGCGAGCGCACCCGCAGGTGTGCTCTCGGTCTGCCCGGCGCCCGTCAGGCCCGCCGCCGATGCAATCTCGGAAGCCGGGGGCGTAGGGGTGTCACCGGTATCGAGCACTGTGGGGTCGGCAGCGCCGGCATCGGGCGCGGGGTCGGCGGAAGCAGAGTCTGGCGTTTGGGCGTCAGCCGAATCGGCGGGGGCGGCGTCGACTGCCTGGCCGTTATCCGTCTGCACAAAAGTGCCGTCGGTGGTGAGGGTCTCGGCAAACGCGCCCGCGGGCAACGAACCCGTCACCATGGTGAGGGTCACCGTGGCAACCGTCAGCCGGCGGCAAAGCGCTCGAGCAGTAGTCCACCTCATGGTCGTTCCTTTCCTGAAACCAAAAGTCATCCAGCGTAATCGTTGTCCAAAAACAAAGCGAACGGTAGGTTCATATATACGAACCTACCGTTCTACCTGCGCAAACCACCAAAAAGGGGAAAGGCACCTTTGTGGTGGTTCTGGACTTGGCCGGCCAGTTTGTCTCAATCTGTAACAGTTAGAGGTCAAATTCCCCGCTTGGTGTTACAGATCAAGACGTAAGATTGACGGCCATTCGGCTCATCTCAATCTGTAACATCTAGAACCGTTTTGGGCAGTTTGGTGTTACAGATTGAGATCTTGCAAAAGCCGAGGATGGGCGCTGCCACCAAAAAACCTAGCGCTTGCGGCGCTTGGTCGCGGCGATGCCGGCCGCGGCAACGGTTGCACCGGCGATGCCTAGGGCAGCGACCGTCATCGCGGTGGTGTCGCCCGTGGCGACTAGAGCTATATCGGGCTTCTTGGCCGGCGTGGCTTTCTCAACCGTCTTGGTCGGGGTAGTTGTCGCGACCGGCTTTGTCGCGGGCTTGGTCTCGGGTTTCACCTCAGGCTTGGTCTCGGGCTTGACCTCAGGCTGCGGCGCCGGCTTCTCGGGATCGACCGGGGCCGGCGTGGCCTCGGGCGTAAACGTCAGGTTGGTGCTCAGCCATAGCGTGTAGATCCAACCGCTCTCGGGATCGATCTCGCTTGCCTCGCTCGCCTGATATCCACACTCCACGCCATTGACCATCAGCTTGGTGTTCGGCGTAAAGTAGAAACCGCGCGCCGGCTTAAAGTACAGGCCGTAACGATAGGTCACACCGGGCTTAAAGGCGTCGATGTGATTGGTGATGTTCTGGTCCCAAAACTCAACGGAATTTACTTCGCTGCCGTCGCTGCCCGTCCAGAACTCGCACTGGAGAATAGAGTCGGAACCCGCCGGAGTACCCGCCGTAAAGACCGGCCTGTCGCCCGCCTTAAAGGTGGTCATGGCGCCGTTAATCTCGATAAGGTCGATTGCCCGCCACTCATCAATCGGAGCCTCGCATAGCATATTGTCAGCGTTTGGCGCGAAGACGCCGTTGACGGTCTTGATGTGGGGCACCCAACGGCCGTTGACGTTCATATTGCAGTCATCGGCCACGGTATTGTCGCCCTTGAACCTCAGCTCAACGGAGTACATGTAGAACTTGCCCTCTTCGAAGTACTCGATCCTCCTCGCGCCCGTCGGATACTTGGCAGGATCGGAATACCAGAAGGCAACGGGTACCGACTCCCCGGATTCCATATTGAGCTCCATCTCCTCCCAGCACTCATACGCGATCTCGTACTTGTCGGCATCGGCAGCGGGAATCGTCGCGGTCGCGCACGGTACCTCGCCGGGCGCGTAGTCGGTCTTCACGTCGTTGACGTTCAGGTTATGGAGGGCTTCGTTTTCCGATGCATCAAGCGTAATTTCGCTATTGATGGCGTAGCGGAGGTAATAGTCGTCCCTGGTTTCGTTGAGGGTAATCGAGCTGCCCGCGTAGCTGTTGTCACCTTCATAGTCGGTGCCATAGTCAGTTCCGGTATACGTCAGTGCCGCGCCAATATAAAGAACCTCATTGCGCGTGAGTCGATACGAGCCGCCTGCCGCGCCACCCGTAAAGGTCAGCGTCAGCCTCATGTGATCGCCAACAGGCTCAAAGTGAGCCGTCACATCGGACATAGATGTGTCCTGGACTTCAGCCAGGGTGCCCGAAACAGCATCGGCCCGGTAGTACTTGGTTTCGACAAGTTTGCAGAGCGGCTTATCCGGCATGCCGCCCTCAACATCGGGAAAATCATAGGTATACGACTGGCCCTTTTCGAGTGTGACATTGCTCGGAAGCACGCAGTCCGTGTAGTGGGGAACCACGGTCGTATTGACCCTAACGCCGCCCTCGCCTGCCACATCGGTCACGCCACAGGGCATGATGGCGTCGCTTGCCGGTGTGGCGGCGTTGTCGCTGGGAGTGTTTTGTTCAGTGGGTGTCGCATCGTTCGCCGTTGCCGCTGATGCGTCCTGCTGAGCCTGCTGAGGTTCTGCCGTGGATTGCGCCACCGGAGCCGCGTCAGTCATCGGCGCAGCCGGGGCCACCGGTACCGGCGCCGGAGCCGCCGTATCCTCCGCAACCGTCGGCGTCACCGGAGCTGCGGCAACCTCGTCCGCCGCAGCGACAGGATCGGCACATTCCGTCGCCAGCGCCACGCTCGGCAGCAACAGCTGGCCAACCATAAGCGCACACGCACCAACGCTGGCAATCCTCACGCCCGCGCAGCGCCAGGTACCGTGAACCAGTGAGCAGGTGCGCTCATGCTGAGTTTGCTTATCAAAGTGGCTTCCGCACATAACGCCCTCCTTGGTTGTAGGGACATACCGCCACAAAGGTGCCTGTCCCCTTTGCGGTGGTCCTGTAGCACCAAGATGTGTCAAATGACTCCGTATACCTAGGTTCGTAGATGCGAACCTAGGCCTCTACCTGCGATTTAATTCAATATGATTTCGCCATCGCCGCACTCGTCCCGGGAACGCTACAATCGAGGACACGATTATTCATCCACCCAAAGGACCGTCCTTGAACCTGAGCAAGTCTAAAATCAACGCGCTTCTGGCACTCGCGCTCTTCACCTTCGCCTTCCTTGCCGCCGAGTTTCGCTTCGACGTCAACGTCGGGCTGCTCGCCGATGCCGAACGCGTTGTAATCGCACAGGGCTTTATTCTGGGTGCGAGCGTGCTCGGCTTTATCGGGTACGCGCCGCTGCTCGGGCTCGCACAGCGCAAAGGCCATTCACTGGCAGCCGCCAACGCCGCTGTTCCCATCGCCATCCTGGGATTGACCCAGATCCAGTCCCCCACAAGCCCGCTTGCGCTCGAGATTCTGGGATGTCTCGCATTCCTCGGACTCGGCCTACTGGGCGCCGCGGCGCACCACACATTCTCGATGGCGTTCCAAGATGACCCAAAACTCGCCACCGGCGCCGGAGCGGCCTATGCCGCAGGCATCCTGATGCAGTTCGCGATCAACCTGCTCGACTGCGGCGGCATCGCGGAGCTTATCGTTCTTGGCACGGCGACGATCGTCATCTCCGCCCTCAGCGCCGCTCCCCAAGCGACAGACAAGGGCTCCAGTCGCACCATCAATCCCTTAGCCGAGCCCTCACACGCCCTCGCCAAACAGGCGTGCTGGAGCATCGCACTCGTCATGATTCTCGCCTGCTTGTTCTCCACCCTCGACAACGTCGTCACGTTCTCAAACGCCCACGGCACCATTGCCGTGCAAACCTGGCCACGCCTCTTTTTGGCAGCGAGCGGTCTGCTTGCCGGCATCATCTTTGACCTTGCCGAGCGTCGCTATATGGGACTCGTCATGCTCGGCGTCACGGTGCTTTCCTGCATTTCGATCTTGGCCGTGGAAGCCGGCGCCGACCCCAACTTGGGCCTCATCGTCTTTTACCTGAGTTCAGGCTTTTTCGTCACGTTCTTCACCGCCACGTTTACACAGCTAGCGCCGCGCATGCACGCGCCCGCCTTATGGGCCGGCATGGGTCGCGCGGCCAACAACGTATGCGCGTTCACTACATCGAGCATCTCGCTTACCCTCGTGACCTCGGGTAACGTTGCCCTCATCATGATCGGTGCACTCGTCTTGCTCGTCGCCGCCTGCGCGGCATTCGTGGCAGCCGGCCTGTTCCGTCTACCCCAAACCGGGCAGGAGCGCGAGCGCGAACAGCTGGCAGAAGAAGCACTCGCCGCCCCCACCATCGAGGAGCAGCGTCAGGCCTTCATCACCAACCACGCTCTCACCCCGCGCGAAGTCGACGTGCTCATGGCTGTAACCCAAGACGAACGCCCGCTCAAGCAGGTCGCCGAGGAGCTCGGTATCTCGATGCGCATGGTACAGCGCCACCTGAGCTCTATCTACCAAAAGACCGACACGCAGACGCGCGCCGGTCTCACCAAGGCCTTCCCCTCCGCCTAAAGCAAAAGCCATCACAAAGGTGCCTGTCCCCTTTGTGATGGCTTTTGGTCGGCTAGCCTTCGAGCTGAGCCACCTTGTAGCGGTAGGCAGCGGCTATGACGTCTTTGCAGCCCTCGCGGCCCAGCTTGGCGCGGTTGACGACGATATCCTTGCCGCTCGTCATCTTCCACTTTCCGGCGCTGTAGCGCTTATAGAACGCCTCGCGTGCCTTCTGCTGCTGCTTGACCAGCTTGGCGCCCTTCTTTTTGTTGAGCCCACGCTTCTTGCGCACGATCTCGACGCGGTCCTCAAAGGGTGCGGTCACCAACACGGCAATGTGATTAGGGTTGTTACGCAGCAGGTAATCGGACAGGCGACCCTCGATAATGCAGCTCTCGGTCTCGCCCAGGTCCAAAATCACCTGACTCATCTTTTGGAACAACTTGTCCGAGTACGAACGCGCATCGTAGCGGTCGGGCAGAAACGCCATGTTCTCCACGGCCAGACGCTCGTCATAAGCGGCCATCTTATCGAGCGACTCACCCGCGCGCATCGACGCGCGCACCAGCAGCTCGTTGTCGTACAGCGGAATTCCCAACTCGTTGGCAAGCATGCGGCCAATCTCGTGGCCCTCGGCGCCAAAGTCGCGCGCGATGGTAATGACCACAGGATTCTTCTTGTTCTCCAGATCGCTCATCGCGATTCCTTTCTCTATGTGACAAAGGGACAGTCCCTTTGTCACATTCATTTTGCCCCCACCTTCGTCCTGGTTTCCCAAGTGCGGCAGATTGCCCCGAAAGAGGAGCGCCGCGTACTAAATGTACGCAAGCGACGATTGAGGGGCAAGGTGCCGTGCTTGGGGAAGCAGGACTATGCGGCCACAATGCGACGCTGATATGCCCTCACCAGCAGCGAGATACCAAAGTTGAGCACAAAGTACATCGCAAACACCAGGCCGTAGAGCATAAGCACCTGCGACAGGTCGATCGCGTGGGCCATCACGACGTTTGCCGTGTACATGAGCTCGGCCACGTTAATGCCCGAAAGATACGAGCTGTCCTTGATGACGGTCGTGCACTGACTAAACAGCGCCGGAATGATCGTCTTAAACGTCTGCGGCAGAATGATATAGCGCATGGTGGCAAAGAAGCCAAAGCCCTGGCTCTGCGCCGCCTCAAACTGGCCGCGCGGAATCGAGTTGAGGCCGCCACGCACAATCTCGGCCATAACAGCGCTGGTAAACAGCGTAAAGGCGATGGTCGAAATCACAATGTCCAAACCCTGCACCGTAAAGTAGATGAACAGGATCCACAGCAAGTTTGGCGTGCAACGGAACAGCTCGATATAGGCGCTCACCAAAATACGGAATGGACGGGGCGCGTAGCTTTTAACGAGCGCCAGCACCGTGCCAAAGATGAGCGAGAAAAAGATCGACAGCGCCGAGATCTCGATTGTCTTAACAAAGCCGCCCCAAATGTAGAGCAGGTTGGTCGCGTTGAAGATTTCCATTCGCTAGGCCTCCTCTACGTTGTCGAGCCCCAGCTCGGCCAGGCTCACGCCGCGCGGGCGCTCCTTGGAGCGGCGCTCGAGCCACTGCACCAGCATGGCGAGCGGAAAGCAGATGATGAAATACATAAGGCAGCAGACGATGTATCCCTGCAGGTAACCGTACAGACTCACAAAGTTGTCGGAACGGTACATAAGGTCGCCGCCGGCCACAAGCGCCAGCACCGACGTGTTTTTGACCAGGTTGAGTGCCTGGTTACACAGCGGCGGCAGAATGATCTTGAACGTCTGGGGCAGCACGATGTACCAGTATGCCTGCGCACGGGTGAAGCCCTGGCTCTGGGCCGCCTCCATCTGGCCACGCGGAACGGCCTCGATACCGGTACGGATGACCTCCGAAATGTAGGCAGCGTGATACAGGCCCACGCCCAAGAAGCCCAGCACAAACGGCGCGATACGCACCGGCTGGTCGGCACCGGTTATGGCCTGCAAAAACTGCGGACCGGCCATGTACATAAAGAGCACCTGCACGGGCAGCGGGGTGTTCTGGTAAAACTCCACGTACACGCGGCTTATGGCGCGCAGAACGCGAGAACGAGTGGTAGAGAACACGCCAAGCAGCGTGCCCAACACCAGCGACAGCAGCAGGCCGGCAACGACCACCTGCATCGTCACGCCAAAGCCCTCCCAGAAGGGCCCCATGTTTTGGAATGTCGTCGACCAGCGGTCGGCGTCAAACAATCCTTCGAGCATTTGATTCCTTCCTTGGACGATGCGCCTATACAAGACCCCAGGTCTTAACCTCTTGGTCGAGCCAGCCGTCGGCCAGGCGATCGCATATCACCTGATCGACCACGGCCGAAAGATCACAGCCCTTCTTGGTCGCCACGCCGTAGCCCTGCTCGCCAAACTTGACCTCGGGTTGCAGCAGCTCGACGGTCTCGTTCATGTATCCAGCCAGCGTGGAGCGGTCCATGGCAAAGACGTCGATATTGCCGGCATCGAGCGAACTCTTAATGATGGGGTAGCCGCTAAAGGCCCTAAACTCGGGCTTGCAGCTAAAGCCGTTGTCCTTGATCATCTGCTCGATCAGGCCCTGCGTGGTTGCACCCTGGCTCACGCCAATGACTTTGCCGTCCAGGTCCTCAATCGAGGTAAAGCCCGAACGCTTCTTGACCATGAGTCCCACGTAGTCGGTGCGGTACGGCGTCGAGAAATCCCAGCTCTTCTTGCGCTCGTCGGTGATGGTGTAGGTCGCCGCGACCACGTCGAGCTGGCCGTTATCGATCAGCGGGCCGCGCGTCTTGGGCGTTACGTCAGTAAACTCGACAAGCTCCTGGGCACGGGCCTCCTTGTAGCTCACGCCAAAGACGGCAGCGGCGATCTGGTAGCACAAATCGACCTCCATGCCCTCAAAGCGGCCCTTGGCGGTGTCGTAATAGCCGTAGCCGGGAACGTCCTTCTTAACGCCGGCATTCAGATGGCCACGCGACTTGATGGCCGCAAGCTTAGACCCCTTGTCGGAGTCCTCGCCGCCGGTGGAGTTGCCGCAACCGGTAAGCGCGGTCCCCGTCAGCGCGAGCATACCGGCGCTCGCCAGCTGCAAAAAGTGGCGGCGCGACACGGCCGCCCTCGTCATATCCGTCATGTCCATCACCGCGCCTAGTGCAGAATCTTGGACAGAAACTCGCGGCAGCGCGGGTTCTCGGGGTTATCGAAGAAGTGCTCGGGTGTGCCCTCCTCCAGGATGCGGCCGTCCTCCATAAAGATGACGCGGTCGGCCACCTGGCGCGCAAAGCCCATCTCGTGCGTCACGCAGATCATGGTGATATCCTCCTGCGCGAGCTCGATCATAACGTCCAGGACTTCCTGGACCATCTCGGGGTCGAGCGCCGAGGTCGGCTCGTCAAACAGGATGATGGGCTGCTTGGTGCACAGGGCACGGGCAATGGCGATACGCTGCTGCTGACCGCCCGAGAGGTTCTGCGGATACTCGCCGGCCTTATGCGCCATGCCGACGCGCCTGAGCGCGGCGATGGCGATCTCGGTCGCCTCCTCCTTACTCTTCTTTTGCAGCTTGATGGGCGCGAGCGTCAGGTTGCCCAGCACCGTCATGTTGGGATATAGGTTGAACTGCTGAAACACCATGGAGCTGTACTTACGAGCCATCTCCAGATGATTCTTCTTGGTGAGCGGCGTACCGTCGATGATGACCTCGCCCGACGTGGGCTCCTCCAGATAATCGACGCAACGGATGAGCGTGGACTTGCCCGAGCCGGAAGGCCCGATCATTACGAGCTTCTCGCCGCGCTTGACGGTGAGGTTGATATCTTTGAGCACATGCAGGTCGCCAAAGTACTTGTTGAGATGCTTGATCTCGATCATGTCTGCCATGAATATCCCTTTCCTGCGCTTACACGAATTGCTCTATTTTACGGAAAGAACCACGTTTCCGCAGCCCACACTGCATTCCCGTAAAGAACCCGCAACCTTTAACCCACTCATTGGGGACAGACTTAAATGAGTACCCAATGAGAGGGCACTCATTTAAGCCTGTCCCCAATGAGCGCCCAATGACCAGCCAAGGGAGGCGCCCTTCATCGGCCAACAAAAAAGGGGGCGCGACCGCAATGGTCACGCCCCTCAACACCAACTATGTACCGCTCGTCCCTACACGAGTTTGCCGCCGACGATCTTTGCCGCGGCCGGTTTATCGAAGTTGCCGCCGGTGGCCTTGCCGAGCGCCCCCATAACCTGTCCCATCTGCTTCTTGGACGTGGCGCCCAGCTCGGCGATGACCTGCTCAATCAGAGCCTCGAGCTCCTCGCCCGAAACCTGCGCGGGCAGTAGGCTCTCCAGAATCTTGACCTGCTCGGTCAGGTTGTCGGTACGATCTTGATCGGTACCGGCCTTGATGGACATCTCCAACGTCTCGCTTGTCTGCTTAATCAGACGCTTGATCATGCTGTTGACGTCTTCCTCGGTCACGTCGCGGCGCTCGTTGACCTCGATGTTCTTAACCTCGGCCTTGACCTGGCGAATGATAGACAGGCGAACCTTGTCCTTGGCCTTCATGGCGGCAATCATTTCCTGCTGCAGCTCTTCGTTGGTCATCTGCAAATCCTCCTCAATAGTGTGGGCGGCACTCGCACGAGCACCGCCCCTTGATTACTCAGTCGTCGACGAATCGTCGGTCGAGCTCTTGGTGACGCCCTTCAGGCTCACGTTATAGGGCACGTCCTTGGGCATGGGGTTGACGGTAATGTCGGCATCCTTCGTGTACTTCTCCAGCCACTCGTTGTATGCCGTGCCCGATGCCTGGGTCTTCACCACATTGGAAACGTACTTCTTAATAGCCTTGGGCACCTGATTGATGTCATCGACCTGGCCATCGACATGGAAGTAGTCGGTGCACTTGATGATGTGGTAGCCATACGTCGACTCGACCACGTCGCTCACATCGCCCTTGTTAAGGCCCTCGAGCGCCGTCTGGTAGCTGTCGACAAAGGTGGTGAGCTTATCCCAGCCCACGTCACCCTTCTTCTCCTTGGAACCGGTGTCGTCGGAATACTGCTTCACGGCATCCTCAAAGCTCAGCTCGCCGGAGTTGATCTTATCCAGGCACTCCTGCGCCTTGGCCTTGGCGGCGGCCTTGTCCTCGTCGGAAGCGTCGGAATCAACCTTAATCAGGATGTTCGACGAGCGGCGGGCATCGTTGTAGTTAGACAGGTTCTCGTTAATGTAATCGACAATCTCGCTGTCCTTGGGCTTGCTGGTGGGAGCAACGGCATCCTTAAGCTTCTGCTGCGCCAGGCTCTCCTTGAGCGAGTCCTTGTAGGTGTCCTCGGTATAGCCGTAGGTCTTAAGGGTCTCCTTAAAGGTCTTGGCGCCGCCCGCGCTCTTGCAGGCGTCCTTCCAAGCCTTCTCTACTTCCTCGTCCGAAACCGTCACGCCGTTCTCCTTCTGCGCCTGCTGGAGCAGAATCTGCTGCGTATAGGAATCGATGAGCTGTTTGCGGTACTTCTTGGGCGTCAGGTCGTTGTCAACCAGATACTGCGCCCAATCCTCATCCTTGGTGTAGCCGTAGGACGTGCGCATGCTCATGATCTGCTTGGTTACGGTGTCCTCGGTGAGGTTGGTGCCGTTGATAGTAGCAGCCACGCCGCCGGTCAGTTTGTAACCCGAGTTATTGTTCTCGGTCTGCGACATCAAACCGGAGCACGCCATGGCCGAGACGGAAAGCAGCATTGCCAGCACGCCGATAACCACCAGGACGATCTTGACGGTCTTGGACACGTACGTCTTGCGCTGCTTCTTGCGAGAGCTGGAGGCGGCGCGGGACCGTTGCTCGGACGTCGGCGCGACCTCGGGGTTCTTTTTCTTGTTTGCCATAGTTGGCCTTTCGCATCACGAATCGAACAAACGTCATTGTGTCACAACGCAGCCCCGCGGCACACCTGGTGCATGGGAGACAGGTCAATCTGCACCATTTTGGTGCAAAGGTGCCAGTCTTAGAAGTGGCGGCGGATGGCGTCGACCATGCCCTGGGACGAAGTCTGGCCGAGCACGTCGGCTGCGGCGTCAGCATCCATAAAGATATTCATAAGCGCTTGCAGAGCCTCGACCTGGCCGCCCGGCTCGGCAATACCCAGATTGATGATGATCTGCGCCGGCACGGGGGCACCCATACCCGCCATAGCATTGAACGTCACGGGCGCGGAGGGCTTAATCACCGCGATATAGGGCTTAGCCACAAACCCCGGATCGGTATGCGGAATGGCAATATTGGCCGCCGGCATAGCGAGGCCCGTGGGATAGATGTCCTCGCGCGTACGGACGGCATCGAGCCAACCGGACGCAATGTAGCCGCGCGGAGCGAGCTCGCCCTCGAGCCGCGCAAACACCTCATCCGGCGTTGCGCACTCCCAATCAAAAAACACCAGCTCAGGCGCGAATAGCATCTCGGCGTTATCCGCCATACCGTCCTCCAAAGTTGCATGAGGTTCACAATGCCCCATATGATAGCGAAACCAGACAGGCAAGGTTAGCCGAGGATCCCAATCATCTCGAGTGCGCGGGCAGGCGTCAAGCACACCTCGGGCATCGCCTCCAGCATGCGCCGGTCGCTCGTGACCACGTAGTCAACATCTGCCGTCTCGCCCGAAGCGATGATGAGGTTGTCTTCGAGATCCGGCATGCGCTTGCCAAGCATGCGCGCCATCTCGCACTCTGCCAACGAAAGCGGAGAGGCAGTTGCCACCTGCATCATGTGCTCGATACAGGCCCATGACGCCGAGGCAAACGAAACGTTAATCCCATTCGCATTCCGCCGGGCCAGACGCCGAGGCAGGATATAGAACACATCCTTTACCGTCGTGGGCGCGTACAGAAGGTCAATCTTTCCCGCCTCGGCCAGTTCAACTAATCTCTTCGCTTCGTCGAACGCCCCCTCTTGCAGGTAATAATCGAGCCAAACGTTCGTATCTACCAAGAGATGCTTTGCCTCGATCATCGACAATTCGCCTCAATATCGGCAATCATCGTGTCATACATATCATCTCGTACGGCATCCCAGTCTTCCGCAGATGATCCAACTGGCGCAAAATCCGAAGCATTTAGCCCCAGCGATGAAAAAGCGAGGCCACACCCCTGCTCAGCCAGGCTCTCCGCGCGGGGTGCCTCGCGCTTATCCGTCACCATAAATCCCGGCAACGCTTGATGCTCGACAAGATAGGCCCAAAGCGCACGAACGGCATCGCTCGGCCCCAATCCATTGCGTGTCAGGACCGCATCGCCACCAGCCTTGAGCATAGGATCGATTCGCGTATTGAGCTGCACCGTTGCTGCACCCATAGCGGCTCCTCTCTACTTGCTAGCAGTATAGCAAACAGATAAGCCCACGCAAAAGGGCCCCGCCCACACACGGACGAGGCCCTATCGGATTTCTTGGAATGGGAATGGTGCCCGTCACGTTATCCAGAGCCCAAAATCAAAGAGATATTAAGCTGATTGGGGCACATGTGATTCCACATGCCCCAATCAGCTTTTTTGATAGTTTACGTGCAATGAAAACCAAGCGAATCCTTTTACGCACGATGGCGCGCCGGGTCAATTGCCACCTTGCCGCTCTCCAGCACATGAACGCGGCCGTCGGCGAGCATCTGCACGACTTCGGGATACAGCACGTGCTCGATCGCGTGAATGTGCTCCTCGAGTGTGTCGACATCCCAACCTTCCTCAACAGCCAGCGCGCGCTGGGCAATGATGGGGCCGTTGTCGTAGATCTCGTTGGCAAAATGCACAGTCACACCGGTCACCTTGACGCCGCGCGTAAAGGCATCGTCGATCGCATGCGCACCGGTAAAGCTCGGCAGCAGCGCCGGATGCAGATTGACAACGCGGTTGGGGAACGCCGCCAGCAGCGGCGTATGCACCATGCGCATGTAGCCAGCCATGACCACATACTCGCAGCCGCGTTCGAGAAGCTCGTGCGCAATAATCTCGTCGGCGGCGATAGGGTCGGCGTAGACATCCTTGGAGAGCGTCAGCGTCTGGATACCCGCACGCTCTGCACGCTGCAGGCCCTTGGCCGAAGGACGGCTCGACACCACGAGCTCGATCGAAGCATTGAGCTTGCCGGCGGCGATCAGGTCGATCAACGCCTGTAGGTTGGTGCCCGAACCGCTGATGAGCACGCCGATCTTGAGCGGCTCGGCCGTATCGGTACCGGTCGGACGGGTATAGGGCGCAAAACCCAGGCCCTTGGCGGCAGCCGTCTGCTCGTTAGCGCTCATCGGAGTACACGACCTTACCGGAGCCCTCGACGCATTCGCCCACGCGGAACGGCTTCTCGCCCAGCGCGACCAGGGCATCGGTTACCGCGGCCTCGTCTTCGGGGGCGACAATCAGGCACAGGCCGACGCCCATGTTGAAGGTCTTGCATGCCTCGTTGGGCGCAAGCTCGGCCTGGCGCGACACATAGGTGATGACGGGCGGAATGTCCCAGCCCATCTCGGCGCCATTGCGGGTGACCACGGCGTCGACGTCGTCGGCCAACGCACGGTTAAGGTTCTCGGTGATGCCACCGCCGGTGATATGGGCGATGGCGTGCACCGGAGCGCCGCCGCGGAGCAGCTCAAGAATCGGCTTGACATAGATGCGCGTGGGGGCCAGCAGAGCGTCTGCCAGTGATGCGCCGCCGAGCTCCTCGAGCGGACGGCTCAGCTCCTCGGCCTTAGCGGCGGCCTCGGGCGTACCCGGCTTGATGCCGTCAACGCCGATGACTTTACGCACGAGCGAGTAGCCGTTGGAGTGCACGCCGGTGGAGGGAAGGCCCAGAATCACGTCGCCGGGGCGGACGTTGGCGGGGTCGAGCATCTTGGGACGGTCGACGACACCCACGGTAAAGCCGGCGAGGTCGTAGTCGGCGGGAGCCATGACGCCCGGGTGCTCGGCCATCTCGCCGCCCACGAGCGCGCAGCCCGCGAGCTTGCAGCCGTCTGCCACGCCCTTGATGATCTTTGCCATGTGCTCGGCCTCGATGTGGCCGATGGCAACATAGTCCAAAAAGAAGAGCGGCTCGGCGCCCGAAGCCAAAATGTCGTTGACGCACATGGCGACCAGGTCCTGGCCCACCGTCTCGTGACGGTCCATGATCTGGGCGAGGACGAGCTTGGTGCCCACGCCGTCGGTACCGCTGATCAGGATCGGGTCTTCCATATCCTTAAGCGCGGCGGCCGAGAACAGGCCGCCAAAGCCACCGATGCCGCCGATAACCTCGGGACGGTTGGTATCCTTAACCATTTGCTTAATAGCGTCGACGGCGCGGCCGCCCTCGGCGGTATCGACGCCGGCATCCTCATACGTCACATGCTTGCTGTCGCTCATCTGAGCCTTCCTCTCCCACTACCGTTTGACACACAGACGCCAAACAGTGCTCATAGTTGCCCTCAAGTTGGCGCACACGGTAACAACACGCGCCGCCAAATCAACAAAACAGCAGGTAAAACCTACCAAAATGAACCTGTCCCTAAATGGCAGGTTTTAGGCCTCGCCGTGCTTCTCTTCCCAGCTGCGGTCATCGTATTTCTCGACCACGGCGTCGTCGCCAAAGTGCAGCGGCTTATCCAGGTTGCGGGGCTTAAAGCCCTCCATAAACTTGTCGCGGCCAAAACTCTCGGGAATCGCCACGGGATAACGGCCGGTAAAGCACGCATCGCAGTAGCCGCCCTTGGGCATGACCTTCAGCAGGCCCTCGACCGAAAGGAAGGCCAGCGAATCGGCGCCAATGTACTCGCAGATCTCATCGACCGTCTTGTTAGCGCTGATGAGCTGCGACTGCACGTCGGTATCGATGCCGTAGAAGCACGGCCAGATGACCTCGGGCGAGTTGATGCGGATGTGAATCTCCTTGGCGCCGGCGTTGCGCAGCATCTTGACGAGCTGCACCATGGTGGTGCCGCGAACGATGGAGTCGTCGATGACGACCAGGCGCTTGCCCTCGATATTGTCGCGCAGTGGATTGAGCTTCATGCGCACGCCCATGGCACGCAGCTCCTGCGTGGGCTCGATAAACGTACGGCCCACATAGCGATTCTTGATGAGGCCCTCGCCAAAGGGAATGCCGCTCTCGCGCGAATAACCCTCCGCAGGCGGCAGACCGGAGTCGGGCACGCCGATGACCAGGTCGGCATCGACGGGCTCCTCGTGTGCCAGCTGACGACCCATGTCGTAACGGCAGGCGTAGACGCTCTTGCCATTCATGATGGAGTCGGGGCGGGCAAAGTAGACCTGCTCAAAGATGCAGTTAGCGGGCTCTTTGGCAGCGGGCACACCCTGCTCGGATACCAGGCCCTCGGCACTGATGCGCAAGATCTCGCCGGGACGGACATCACGGACATACTCGGCGCCCACGATATCGAGTGCACATGTCTCGGAGGCAACGACCCAGCCGCCAGCGCGCGTGACATGAGCGGCAGCGTCGACCCTCGCGGCGTCGTCTTGCGACGGTAGCTGCGAAACGGATGCGGCGTCGGCCTGGTCCAGGCCCTCGTCCACGAGCTTGCCCAGCACCAGCGGACGAATGCCATGCGGGTCGCGGAAAGCGTAGAGTGCCTGCTCGTTGATGAGCGTCATGGCGTAGCCGCCGCGCACGAGCTCCATGGTCTTGCGAATGCCCTCGCGCAGGTGGCCCGTACACTGGGTAAAGTAGCCAATGAGCTTGGTCGCGACCTCGGAATCCGAATTGGAGAGGAACGGCACGCCGAGCTCGATCAGCTGGCGGCGCAGCTCGTCAGTGTTAACCAGGGTGCCGTTGTGCGCAAGCGCGATGATGACGCTGTTGATGGTGGAAAGATGCGGCTGCGAGGCTTCCCAGCTCTTGGCGCCGGCGGTGCCATAGCGCACGTGGCCCACAGCCAACTGGCCGGAGAGCGTCGACAGGTCGGCGTTGGAGAACACGCGATCGAGCAGTCCCAGGTCTTTGCGAACCATAACCGTGCCGCCATCGCCCACGGCGATTCCCGCCGATTCCTGGCCGCGATGCTGCAGCGCACGCAGACCAAAGTACGTCAGTCGAGCCACGTCGCGATCGGGTGCCCACACACCAAAGATGCCGCATTCCTCATGCAGCTGGTCGGAGTCCGGATCATACGTCGACATGGTCGTCAGCCGTCCCGTAGCACGCTCGGCCGCGCGGATGGTTTCTTGAGACATGGCATCCCCTCAGAGCCTCGTTATTTGGCGTTACCTGCCCTATTATACGCACGGCAAGACAAGCACTCCCGCGCATGAACAGCGGTTTTTAAAAGCCCACCGAGCTTATAATCCGTTTTGCGGCCAAACATTTTATCGGGCAACCCGCCCTCGGGGCCAACGGTCCCGTATGTTTCCGTCGCGACGCGTCTCGCCCACCGTTAGGGCTTACATTGCTGCAATTGGGCCATTCGTCCTGTCTTTTAGCAGGTCGGCGGCGTATCCTTGTAACCTACAACAAAACGAGAAAGGTTCCGTATGGATCGAAACGAACTCGACCCCAGCGTCCCCAGCGCCACGGAGGTCAAGAAGATTCCCCTCATCATTAAGGTGTACGCCGTCCTGTGCATCCTGTCCGGCGTAGGCACGCTCCCTTCGGTCGGCGCCTTTATGTGGCGGGTCATCACCGCGCTCATCAACGGCAACGCCGCCGCCAAGCTCGGCGACAACACGCTCGTCGCGGTCGGCCTTATCGTCGCCGGCATCATGCTCTCGGCGGCGAGCGCGGTCATCTTGATCATCTTTGGCCTGGACCTCATCAAGAACCAGCGCCGCAACGCCGCGCGCCTGTCCTATATCCTTATCGCACTTACCGTCGTTGAGCTTTTGGTCGACGTGATGCTCCAGGGTATCGGGCCGTTCTTGCTGCGCCCCGCCATCCAGCTCGGCATCCTCGTCGCGCTTTCGGCCACTGTTGACCCAACACTTCGTCAGGAGCGCGAACTGCAGCGCCGCTTGCAGGAGATGCTCGATCGCGACGCCGCCGCCGAGGGTATGCTCGGCCGCGATGAGACCGGCGAGGGCTACATCAAGCTCAACTACTTCAACCTGTTCTGGGTATTCTTTGTCTGCTGCGTGCTCGGTCTGATCCTGGAGGACATCTGGCACATGACGGTCGACGATCCAGGCGTCTACCAGAACCGCGCCGGCATGCTATTTGGCCCCTTCAGCCCCATCTACGGATTTGGCGCCGTACTCATGACCATGGTGCTCAACCGCTTCTACAAAAAGAACCCCATCATTATCTTTTTGGTGAGCGCCCTGCTTGGCGCAAGCTTTGAGGTCTTTGTGGGCTGGTTTATGCAGACCTCGTTCGGTGTGGTCTCGTGGAACTACTCGCACATGAAGCTCTTTGGCATGCCCGATCCGCTCGCCGTGCTTACGGGCGGTCGCACCTGCACGGGCTTCGCCTGCCTGTGGGGTCTGGGCGGACTCATCTGGATCAAGCTGCTGCTGCCCAGATTGCTCAAGCTCATTAACATGATTCCCTGGAAGAATCGCTACTCAGCCACCGTCATCTTTACCATCATCATGCTGGTCGACGGCGTCATGACGCTGCAATCGCTCGACTACTGGTACCAGCGTGTCAACGGCACGGCCAGCGATATTCCCGTTGCGCAGTTCTACGGAAAGTACTTCGATAACGAGTATATGGAAAATCGCTTCCAGAGCATGACCATGAGCCCCAAGGACGCCACACGCGTGTAGCGAGCGCCGGCACAAAACAGCCCCAACACACCAAAGCCCGCTGGCAGATTTACCTGAACTGCCAGCGGGCTTTTGCTATAGACGTACACGGGTTGCCGGCTAGGCGTTACGCTTCGCGCTCGACCTCGCTCACGCACTCGTTCTTGATAGTGCCGACGAGCGCCTGCAGGGCATCGACCACATGCGGGCGAATGTCTCCGCCAATGAGCACGAGCATGATATCGTCGCCCACGGCAAGCTCGCCGCTCGCCAGCCATACGCGCACATAGCCGATACCCGGCATCGTGCGCGTTGACTCGATAGCGGCCTGCACCTTTTCGGCATCGAAGCCAAACACCATGCCGCCCACCTTGTGGCCCGGCGCCACGCCATCGGTCTCGACACCGCGCGCCTCGGACTTGGGTGTCGCACGCACCACGCCATTGTGCGTCAGGTACATGCCACACGCCGGCGCCGAAGCGTCGGCCTTGGCTTCGCGCAGCCACACATCGACCGAAGGCATCAATTTGCCACTTTCAAGCATCGCTTCCCCTTTTTCCGTCGTCGAGTAGCTAATTTGGGACGGGGCTCTTTTAGCTACCCCAGTCACCTAACCCAGCAAAATCATTCTGCATACCCGGGGTAGCTAAAAGAGCCCCGTCCCAAATTAGCTACTCTCGAACCGCTTATTCCTCGACCGGCGTGAGTACCATGACGGCGCGCGTATTGCTAAATGACAGTGAGCGGCAGGTCACAAGTGTTACGACCTTAGTTGCCGAAGCGGCACGATCGGTGGCATCGCTCGCCACGGCAGAGGCACCGTCAAGCATCTCGGACAGATAATTCGTCAGCCCGTCGTCGCCCTCAAAGTTGGTCGCGCGCGCCTTGGAGTACGTATCCTCAACCACCTTGGTCGCCAGCGGTCTCAGCTTATACGTGTCATCGCGCGTGATGTAGTACACGTACTCGATGCTGTCGAACGTCGCCTGGTCGGTGGTGTCCGAGATCACATTAAACATCGATCCGTCGTTCATATGGTGGCCGTAGATTGTCGTCTGCTGGTCCACCATGCCCGGCGCGACATCTTCGAAGTCCAAGAAAATCGCACCCGATGCATTGGACGTACCGTCAAACAGCGTGTTGAGGTATTTAGAGTTGTCCTTGGCCTGCACCACGGGATAGTTGATGTTGGTATCCGGCACATAAATCCATCCCACGATCTCGGGATTTGCCTTAGCAAGAGCGTCAAAATCGACAATCGGCACGCCGCTCGCATCCTTATCGCTCACGTACTGCTTCTCGATCTTTTGGTACGAATCGCTCGCCTGCTTGTAGCCAATCTGTGCATTGATAAAGATGGCGGCAGCGGCAACGATCAGACCGATGCCCACGATGATGAGCAGAATGGGGATGATGGAGCGGCGCTTCTTACGCGGCGGCTCGGTGTAGCTGGACGGAGCGCCGCTCGGTTGCCTCGTCGACCGGGCCTGCTTCTTTGCCGTGCCATATGACGAGGGGCGAAACGCAGCCGGCGTATCCTGACGGCGATGGGACGTCGGCGTTACGGGGCGCGGCGCACGAGCCTGTTGAGGAGAGGATGCCCGACCCTGCTGCATGGAGCGGGCCGATCCCGACTTGGATGGATCGGGGATCTGAGAAGCCGAGAAACGTTTTCCCTGATAGTCGGACATGACTCTCCCTATGATTACAACGGAACGGCAAGCCGCTTAAGCGTCAGCCATCTCCTGCTTCATCTTCTCGATAATTGCGCGATACTCGGGATCGCAAGCACCCAGAATCTGCGTGGCGTAGATGGCGGCGTTCTTGGCGCCGTTGATGGCAACGCATGCCACAGGCACGCCCGAAGGCATCTGCACCATCGACAGGAGCGAATCCATGCCGCCCAGATCACTCGTCTTCATAGGCACGCCGATAACCGGCAGCGGCGTAAAGGCAGCCACGACACCGCCCAGATGCGCGGCCTTGCCGGCTGCGGCGATAATCACCTTGATGCCACGGCCGGCGGCAGTCGAAGCCCACTCGTGGACCTTCGCCGGCGTACGATGCGCGCTGGCAATCACGAGCTCATAGGGCACACCGAGCGCCTCGAGCTCGGCGGTGCAGCCTTCCATAACGCCCAGATCGGACTTGGAACCCATGATGATCCCGACAACCGGCTTTTGATCTGCCATAAACAAAGACCTCCTGTTGAGAGCGGTGACGCGGCCAATCCGCGACCCTTAACTACTGAGAGTAGTATAGCTGCTCCCGTCCCTGCGGTCTGTTGGTGCTCTGCGGCGGCCCGGTGTTTTCATCTGAACGACTTTGCGTAGCAACCGGGGCGAAGATGAAAACACCGGGCCGCCGCAGAGCAGCTTCGACCTACCGGGGATTGCCATGACGTACGTTGGCTGATTTGGGTTGGAATGAAAGGGTTGCGGAGGGTTGTGGACAGTTAGTTCAGATACGTATTTTTTGGCCGTGCTTCTTAGCGCTAATAGAGTGGTTTGAAGTCACTTTGAGCCCCATGACAACCTTTCTCCCCCTTATATGAGCGTCTCCACCGGTTCAGAAAGTCAAATTCAGCCCAATCGGGCTCAGGTCGGCCTTTACACACCCTCTGAAAAATACGTATCTGAACTAACTGTCCAGCGACATTCTCGATCAACAGCAAAAGGCCTCCTGGCGAATGAAAATTCGCCAGGAGGCCCCTTACAAAACGTGGGCTCCTTCGTTCGAATGAACGAAGGAGCCCATACTCTTTTTTTAGGACAGGAGGCCGCGAGTCGGGCCCCCAGCCGCCAATCAATCGCACTCGCCAAGCGAGCGGCGCAGCGTGCGCACAGCGCCAAGCAAATTGGCATCGTTGCCGTTCTGTGCTGGCTTGATGCAGGGCCTCGGTATGATGGGAAGAACGTGAGCCTGATCCATCATGCGCTCAAATGCCTCAAACAGCTCGGGACGGGCGCTGATTCCGCCGCCGACCACGATGACCTCAGGGTCGATGACCGACTGCAACCCCATCAGCATGTTGTCGAAGACCAACGCGTATGCATCCAGACCGCGACGAGCGTCCTCATCCCCCTCTTCAATCCAGGAGAAAATCCGATATCCGTCGATATCATCGGTCGGATCAATCCCCTTCGCCGCACACACCTGGTCTCGGAGCGCCCGCCAGCTGGTGACATCACCGTACACCGACCCAAAGGTCACGGGCTTGCGCACATCGTTGCTCACAAAGCACACGGTGCCGGCGAGATTGTGCGCGCCTCGCAAGATGTGACCGTCAACAACGATGGCACCGCCGAGACCCGTACCGATCACCACCATCAACCCCAGGGAGACCCCCTTCAGCGCGCCGACGGCATATTCTCCCAGTGCCGCGCACATCGCATCGTTCTCGATGGTTACGGGAAGCCCCGTGCTCTCGCGCAAGATGCGACCGAGCGGATATCCGTCCAAACAGTGAAGGGCGCCGCCTCCCCCAACCACGCCATCGGAATCGCCTTCGGAAAAGACTCCGGGCATACTTATTCCCACACCCCTCACCCGGGCGCGATGGGGCTCGATCACCGAGCGGAACGTTTCGATAACCTGGTCGGCGGGCGAGGTGCATGTTGGGATACTTCCGTGCTCCTCAATGTGGTAGTCGGCGTTCACCACCGCCCATTTCACCTGAGTGCCGCCCGCATCTATACCGAAATAGCAGTCCATAATCTTATCCCCTGTCCCATAGGGTTAGTCTAGGTCCTCGCCGTTGCTCTCGATGACCTTCTTGTACCAATAGAAGCTGTCCTTGCGGCTGCGCGCGAGCGTGCCCTTGCCCTCGTCGTCGCGGTCGACGTAGACGAAGCCGTAGCGCTTGCGCATCTCGCCCGTGCCGGCGCTGACCAGGTCGATGCAGCCCCACATGGTGTAGCCCATGAGGTCCACGCCGTCGAGTTCCACGGCATCCTCCATGCTCTGGATGTTCTTGCGCAGGTAGTCGATGCGGTAGCCGTCATGGATGGAGCCGTCGGCCTTCACCTCGTCGCTCCAGCCGATACCGTTCTCCACGATCCAAAGCGGCTTGTGATAGCGGTCGTAGAGCTCGTTCAAGGCGATGCGCAGGCAGTACGGATCGGTCGCCCAGCCCCAGGCGTTGGTCTCGAGGTAGGGGTTTTTCACCATGCCGAAAGCGAGATTGCCGGACGCGACCTCGAGCTCCTTCTGGCGCAACGATACCGTCGAGCCTCCGTAGCACGAGAACGACAGGAAATCTGCCGGATAGGTTGCGAGAAGCTCGAGGTCGTTCTCGCCCATTTCCAGCTTGATGCCCGCGCGCTCCATCTCCCTCAAGCGATAGGCGGGATAGTGGCCGCCCACCTGCACGTCGGCATACCACAGCGCGTCACGCTCGCGTTCCATGGCGAGCAGATGATCGGCGGGGTCGGCGGAATAGGAGTAGATGGGGTTGTACGCGAGCATCTGACCCACCATGATCTTAGGGGAGATTTGGTGCGCCGACCGAACCGTAAGGGCAGACGCCACGAACTGGTTGTGCGCCGCCTGGGCCTTCGCATGGGGGCTCCCATCCGTAAGCCCGCCCGCCATGAAGCTCCCCATGCTCATCATGTTGATCTCGTTGAAGGTGAGCCAGTACTTCACCTTGCCCTGATAGTGCTTCATGACGCAGGTGGCGTAGCGCACGAACAGGTCGATGAGCTCGCGGCTCTTCCAACCGCCGTACTTGTTCACGAGCGCGAGCGGGGTCTCGTAGTGCGAGAGCGTCACGAGCGGTTCGATGCCGTACTTAGCGCACTCGTCAAACACGGCGTCGTAGAACGCTAGACCCTCGGTGTTGGGCTCAGCCTCCTCGCCCGTGGGGAAGATGCGCGCCCAGTTCATGGACAGGCGGAAGCACTTGAAGCCCATCTCGCCCATGAGGGCGATGTCCTCGGCGTAGTGGTGGTAGAAGTCGGTGGCCGTGTGGCTGGGATAGTAGTAGCCATCAACCACCGCCACCTCCAGCCCTTCAGGAAGTCCCTTCTCGCAAACCGCATACACGGGAAGCGCGCCGGTTTCCCCTGTCGCGGTATTACGCCACGTTATCTGCCGTGACACCGTATGGCTACCGCTGGTCATGGCGTCCGAGGTGTTCGGTCCTTTGCCGCCCTCTTCCCAGCCGCCCTCATACTGGTTGGCGGCGGTGGCGCCACCCCACAGGAAACCTTCCGGAAATGCCATTGGGTACCTCCTCGATCGTGAAAACATCTTCATGAAACGGGAAGACGGGCTGCATGGCAGTCCCGGCTTCCCGTCAGATAATCAGTTAGGCGCTTGCACCCATGCGTTGATAGACCGTGATGAAGCGCTCGGCAAGGATACGGAAGCCCTCAGCGCTCATGAGCTGATCCTCCGCATGCAGCAAGATGATGCGAAACGGCAGCTCCTCGCCGCTGGCCTCTTGCTGAAGCAGTTTCATGTGAGCGTCGTGGCCTGCGTTGAACACCACGTTGCCCTCGTCGATAAGTTTCCGGGCGGCCTCAAAATCACCATTCTCGGCACAGGTTATCGCTTCGAGGTAGCAGCTGCGCGCGCTCCCCACCTGAGCGACGATAGAGAAGCACGTCATTTCAAACTGATCGATCGCTTCTTGTTTGATCTCTGACATGGCTATGCCCCCAGCAACTTTCGAGCCTGTTTGAGCACGGCCTCGCCGTTCATTGTCCCATACGCTGTCATATCAATCGGCTCCACCGGACAGTTCACTTGATTCTTCACCTTGTTGAGTTCAAAGCGAACCTGCGGTCCCAGCAGGATAACGTCGCTATCCGCATATTCCGCCGCTTGGTTGACAGGGTGCGCCTCGATGGTGCACACGAAACCGTCTTTTTCAGCCGCCTGTTGCATGCGCTGTACCAGCATGCTCGTCGAAGCGCCCGCGGCGCACATAAGTACGATATGTTTCATCCTACGCTCCCAACCTCATGGAAAATGATGGTGTGAATATGAAAATCCCTATGCGGCCGATTCCTCGAGAGCGGCCTGCTCCTCTCGCAACGCCTGGCGATCAGCCATAAGGGTGAAGGGGGTATACATGAGCACCGACACCGCCAAAACCGCAACCGAGATCACCAGGCACCCGATGCCGCCCTGCATGAATGCGATGACCGGCTGGGGAAGCACCCAGGGAAGCTGAATCGTGGGATTGAACGCAGCCCCAAGACCGAAGGCGTAAAGCGCCTGGACCACGATGGCGCAGACCGGGATGTTCAGCACGAACGGGATGAAGTACGTGGGATTCAGCACGACCGGCAGACCGAACATGAGCGGCTCGGAGATATTGAAAAGCGACGGAACAAGCGCGATGCCGCGAATCGCCTTGAAGCGCTCGGACTTGGTGAAGAGCAGCGAGATGCTGATGCCCAGGGCGTTAGCCTGGCCACCGATGGCGGTGCCGAGCGCGACGACGGCCCAAGCGCCATAGGGCAGTGCCTCGCCCGCGATGATGGCCTCGGTGTTAGCAGCGCTGCAAGCCATGATTACCGGAGCGTAGAAGTTGAGCATCACGTTGGGGTGGACACCGAAGAACCAGAAGATCGACTGCAGCGAGCACACGATGATATAGGCCAAAGGAGAGGCACCGACCATCGTGACCGGCGTGCCGATCAAGGTGTTGATCATATCGAACAGGTTGCCCCACGGGGTGAAAGAAAGACCCCACTTGGCGAACCACACCGCAGTGAATAGCACGATGGCGGCAAACATCGGCGACAGCGAGTCTGCAACCATGGGCGGAACCATATCGGGGAGCTTGATTTCAAGCTTGCTCATCAAAATGGCTGTCACCTTCGGCACGATCAGGCCAAGCAGAATGGCGACGAAGACGCCGTTCGATCCCATGTACGACGTGTTGATGAAACTCGCCATGGGAATATCCTCGAACGATTGCTGCGGCATGAATGCCAAAAACACCGCGCCGCTCACGATGCCACCGGTATAACCGCTAAGGCCGCATACCTTACCCCACCTCAAACCGATGAAGAAGGAGATGTATATACCCATCATGTTCATGGTAACGGTGAGGATGGAGTTGCCGGTCGCCATGAGACCGCTCGAAACCACCCAATCGGAGAACCCCGGAATGGGGAAGTTGATGAGAATCGCGATAACCGAGACGCCAAGGGTCATGGGCAGCGTGCACATCATGCCGCCCATGAGGGCGTCGAGCATCTTGCTGTCAGCAACCTTGCTTGCCACAGGTGCGATTGTCTTATCCATTATGTTTTGGATCTTGTCGAATACCGCCATGTTTCAGCTCCAATCTTTGCAGTGAACTCTATCGATGCCCGTGTGCGGCATCTTCCCCTCTAGATAGCGCATCCACCTCTCTTCAAAATCACAACGACGTGCTTCAGGCAGTACGCCATTCAACGTGAATTGGCGAGATTGCCCCAGCGGACGCTTACGTCAGGTCCGCGTACGTCACGAGCCCCACGTCCTGCTCTGCAAGCCATGCGGCGACATCAGGGTCGACAAGCATCGCGGCTTCCCGGATGCGGGCCTCGAGCATGGTCGAGTTATCTCGCAAGTACGCGTCGATATAACCTGGGTGAAACACCATGAGACGGCATATCCCTTCCGGTGTCGTTTCAAGCGCCTCTCGAAGCGCCGCAAAGGGATCCGCTTCATATGACGAGAAATCCTTGGGAACATAGGAAAGCACCGGCGTCGAGCGAAAGGTGACTGGCTCGCCCGGAGCACCCATCGCGAAATAGGGCAGGCCGTGACGCTCGGCAACGATCTCAAGGCCGCGGAAGAACATGGGGCTTGCGACCGCATGTCCCTCGAAGTAATCGGGCTCACGCCCGACGAGCTCAAGGAATCGCCGATACTGCGCCTCGATTTCGATAATGACCTCGTCAAGCACCACGAAGTCCTCCCCAGCCCGCGCGGCGGCGCGATATGCTGAGCTCCGCTTGAAATTGCCATCATCGTCAACGATGCTCGAGATGAGCGCGGAATCGCTGAGGGGCCTACCCGTGCAGATATTGGTGTGCTGACCCAAGCAGAGATCCTTGATTTGCAGGCGCGCCAAACCGCTTTCTGCAAGCGGCATGTTGGTCATGACGCCCACCGAGCGAATGAGCCCCGCTTGGACCGCGGCCGCTATCCCGCAATTAACACCGTCGCTGTAACCTAAATCGTCGGCGCGCAGCAATAACCGCTTCATCCGATCCTCCTCAACCGATATCTCGTCGAGCGGCAAAGCAACGAAGCGATGCCCTGTGTAGAGCCGATGCCGTGTTCCGGCGGGGCGGCAAGCTTCGTCGTCTCTTCTTGCATTAAGTATGACGCCGGCTATATCCAAAATCGGTTACATGCTGTGCCACAAGGTTGCGAGATGGCTACGCGAGTTTCATAACGTGAAACTCCGCAGGAATACCGGCATGTTTGAGCTATAGTTTGGTCAAATGAGGCCCTCTTATTCGGGCCACTGAACATAAAGGGGACAGCCATCATGGAAAAATCCATCTCGATGGGATCGGTTGCCGAACGGTTGCTTGACTACATCGACACTGCAATGCAGCACGACACCAACTACGAGATAGCGACCACGCTGGTGAAAAACTACAGCAAGCTGAGCGAGCTCTCGATTGGAGAAATCGCCGACATGTGCTTCGTCTCGAAGGCTTCAGTGTCGCGATTCTGCCGGTTTATGGGTTTCGCTGATTTCAAGGACCTGCGCAACCAGCTTGAACATGACGTCCTCAAAACCGGGTTGTTTCCACATGCCTTTGTAGAACAGCTGTCAAATGACACGGAAGGCGCTCTGGCATCCTACCGGGAGGCGATCCTGCTCAATATCGAAACGACCATCTCGGCGGCAAACATCGCGAAACTGCCCGCCATTGTCGATGATTTGCACGACAGCGGGCATGTCGCGTTCTTCTCCCACCACTTCCTCTGGGACGTGGGCCGCTACTTCCAAAGCAGGCTCACCATCATGAACCGCCCCATCGAGCTTTACCTCGATTATTCATCGCAGCTCGCCTGCGCGCAATCGCTCACCAAATCCAGCCTCGCCATCATTTGCAGCATAGGGGGAACATACCCCATTCGTTATCCAGAAATCGTCAACGCACTCGCCGCCTCCGGCTGTCGTCTTCTCGCCATCACACAAAACACCTCAAGCGCCTACTGGAACCATGCCTCCTGCATACTGAACTGCGGAGTGACCAACAACATCGACACGGGCAAGTTCGGTGCGCTTGCCGCCATCGACTTGATAGTCATGGAATACCTGAGGCGTTATGGAGCCGATTCCGGTACTGGCGAGTAATCTCGTCGGACCACCGACGCTCAGCAGGGCAAGCCGTTTTCTCTAATCACGTCCTGATACCAGAAGAAGCTGTCCTTCCTGAAACGAGCGCATTGCTTCGCATCGGTTTCCGTGCGATCGACATACAGAAGGCCGTAGCGCTTAGTGAACCCCTGATGACTTGAGCATAGATCCATGAGGCTCCAAACGCAGTAGCCGAAGACGGGATAGCCTTCGCGAATGAGCTCCTCGACCTCGCCCAAATGTCGTGAAAGGTATTCGATGCGCACGGCATCATGCACCCTGTTCTCCTCGTCAAGTGACTCGGAAAGCGCCATGCCGTTCTCCGTGACGATCATCGGAAGCTGGTAGCGATCGTAGAGCTTGCGCATGCCCACGCGAAGCCCAAGGGGGTCGATGCCGTTCGACATCCACTCGGTCGGCGCGATCGCAGGGTTATCGCAGAGTTCGAAATCCCCGCCCGACCACGGAGGGAACCGGTCGAAGCGGATGGGCTCCGTGCGCTCATGCGCACAATTGCTGAAATAGTAGTTCACCCCAAGAAAATCGGGCCTCGTCGCGACCAGGATGTCGTGGTCCCCGCACTCAACAACAGGGTAGAAACCTTCGCGCTCCAGGTAATAGCGCGCATAAGGCGAGATGTCGCCGCGCACACTCAGGTCGAGCAGGTAGTTCTGCATCATCTCCTCGGCGTTCATGGCCGCAAGCACATCCGCCGAAGCGCTCGTCCGCGGGTTGACCACCTGCATGGCGACAACGGGGCCGATCTGCGCATCGGGGTCGATCTGTCGCAGGCACGCGATGGCGCGATGCTCGGCAAGAGCGACATGATAGCTCATCTGGTAGGCGTTCTTCTGCCGTTGGCGCGGATCGGTTTCGGTGTCACCCGTGTTGCTGGGCGCGGAGGTCGCAATTAGCTGTTCATTCACGGTAACCCAGCGCTTGACGCGCCCCTTGAAGTGCGTGAAGCAGATTTCGGCATAGCGCACATAGAAGTCGATCATCTTACGGCTCTTCCAGCCGCCGAAGGCCTCGACCAACGCACTCGGACATTCGAAGTGATACAGGGTGACCAAGGGCTCGATCCCTCGCTCCAGCAGGTAGTCAATCAGCTGGTCATAAAACGCCAAGCCCTCAGGATTGGGATCCCCCGAGGCATCGGGCATGATGCGGCTCCAAGCGAAACCCATCCGGTAGACCTTGATGCCGAGCTCGGCCATGAGGTCGACATCCTCACGCCAGTGATGATAGTGGTCCGAGGCGATCTTGTTATCGGCGATGCCGGGACGCCCCGGGCCGCGATCGGTGGTTGCCGGACCTTTGCCTCCTTCATCATACCCACCCTCAACCTGAAAAGCGCTGGTGGAAGCACCCCAGAGGAAACCTTCGGGAAACCGGTGCTGAGTCATGAGTTCAACCTCTCGTCACGGATGTCACTTCTTGCAACTCCCGTTATAACGGATGTACGAACCAAAGCCTGTTACTCATTCCCGGGCAATGTTTCACGATTTGAAAACGGCCGTGCCATCATGCACCGCAAACTCTAAAGAACATGCCGTCGCGAAGGCCAAGCCTCATGCCCGCCACCGTCACGTGCCGGCGCCGCACACCGCCAAGCCGCTACTCCCCGTCGCGGAAGGTCAGGAGGTCGCGGTAGTCCGTGTCGCGCGCGCTGCCCGTCTTCGAGAACGGGTTCACCGAAGCAGGACACCTCATCCTCAAGATCTACCTCCTCGACGAAACCAAGGTCGATTTAGGAGACGCAACGTTACTACAGCGCAGGGAAAACGGCCCGCCGAATAAAATCGGATCGATCCCCCGTCTTTCGGTCGATTGCCACCACCATGGATGCCGGAAAGCGCACGGTAACTGCAACAAGCGGCTCATCAGCAACAACGCCAGGCCTGACATGGATGCGCTCAAGACGACCCGTCCAAGTCTCTTGCTCAAACTCTACGCTCTCGCGCTCGATGTCTTCGTCTGTCAGGACCGATCCATCAGCTAGTTTGTACTCAGTCATTATCTAGAACCTCCCTCTCAGACAAACCATGCTTGAGAGCATTGCGGTGGACAATTGCCATGGAAGTATCCTCTCCTCCAGGCAGAGTTTGTCATACTCATTGCATGACAAACTCTTCCTTGATACGTTCCCCACCCCATGCTCATCGGCAAAGCTCAAGGCCATAAGCGAAATAAGCTTCTAACACCGAACAATTCCTACCGCTACCCATCAGACCTCTCCAGCAACATCCGTAAGTCATCGATGGGCGGCAGAGCATCGAGCAACTTTCGTGGCATATCCTTCGACGTCTTATAGGTGGCCACACCCATGGGTTTTGTGAAGTCTTGGATCACATAGTCAACAAATCCCTTGTCCATGTCTTTGCAAAGCACAAGGCCTATGGAGGGATTCTCGTGCTCGCGACGCTCAAAGTCGTCCAGGATGCGTAGATAGCCAGAGAGCTGGCCGAGATAGGCCGGCTTGAAGGGGCCGCTCTTGAGCTCGACTGCAACTAAACAGTTGAGGTCGCGGTTGAAGAACAGGAGGTCGACGTACTGATCGATGCCAAAGGCGTCGAGATGGTACTGGTTTCCCACAAACGCGAAGGCTCGACCGAACGTCATGATGAACTGCTTGATATTCTGCACGATGCCTTGCTCTAACACGCGCTCGTCGACATCCTCCGCATCGCGCACCCCGAGTTCCTCAACATTGATAAAGTCGAGCAGATACTCGTCCTTGAACGTGGCGATAGCGCGCAGCGCCTGCTGACCCTTTGGCAGCGTTGAGAGGAAGTTGTTGGAGACCTCTCCTTGATGATGAAAGTCGTCCGCCTTCAGCGAGCGTTTGAGCGCCTCCACACTTAAGTGCTCAAATGCGCACTTGTGAATGTAGAAGAGCCGCTCGTCAAGGGTCTTAGCACCTGCAAGGATATACCGATGATGGGTAAACCCAATCGCTAAAAAATCATCGAGAGAACATGTGTTTGAATTCGGCACTTGCAAGTGACGAATTTGCAGAAGGCCACCGTCTGAAGATTCGTCACTCACGAGTGACGAATCGAGAAACGCCTGTTCATCGCCCGGAGCAGACCAAGCTTCAAAGAAGATTCGCATATATTTGAGACTTGTTGTGGAGAAACCCCTGAGTCCTGGCAGCTCCTTCCGCAATTGTTCGCTGATGGTTTTGAGCGCGTTGGTTCCCCACGTGCCATTGCGCGTGTTGGCGGAGACGTAGCCTCCCACGGCGAAATAGAGCTGCAGCTGCTGAGCGTTGGCGCTCTTCGCCGCAGCATACTGCGCACGCAATATCGCCGTCTTGATGGTCTGAACTTCCTCACGATAGCCCGTAATCTCTGACATCATGGCGTCCTCCTCTTCTTACGAACTTGTGTTCCATGACGCGTTCTATGCTATCAACGCGTGCGGACACAAAATTGCGCGTACCATAGAGGCGTTTTCTGCTTCGCCTCGTTTGGGAGATGTATGTCCAAACCCTCATCCGCACTCGACGCCAGCTCTTGCGATGTTTACGCCGACTCCGCGCGCCACCCTCTCACGCGCACATGGTGCGTAGCTGCGCTCGCCCTCATCTGCTGCGCGCTCTGGGGCAGTGCGATCCCCTGCATCAAGATCGGCTACGAGCTTCTCGGCATCCAAAACGGCGACGTACCATCGGAGTTTCTCTTCGCTGGCGTGCGCTTTATGCTTGCCGGCGCTATCGCACTTGCCGCTGCAGTCATAACAAGACGTCGCTTGCCTCGCGTCTCACGCACGGGATGGCCACTCGTTATCAGACTCTCGCTTGCCCAAACTATCGTGCAGTACGCCTTCTTTTATATCGGCGTTTCAAACGCTTCGGGTGTGCGCGGCTCAATCGTCAACGCTATGAACACGTTTCTCTGCGTGTTGATGGCAGCGCTCGTGTTCCGGCAAGAACGGCTCACTGCGCGCAAAGTCCTCGGCTGCGCTATAGGTTTTGCCGGAGTCGTTATCGTCAACCTCACCGGTGGCGATAGCGGCGGCGCCGTCACGCTCACAGGCGAGGGCTTCATCCTTATTGCCGCTGTCTCCTACGCTGTCTCGTCTGCCCTCATCCACACCTACTCCCAGCGCGAGGACCCCGTGGCGCTCAGCGGCTACCAGTTTATCAACCCTAGTCATCGCGCAAAGCCCCTTCTGCAGCACACGGTGCAACCGAGTCACCGCAGGCCGGGGCGGGAGGCGGACCTTTCTCTCGGAAAACTTCGCGAAGCCCAGTTTCCGAGAGAAAGTGTCCGGCTGCCGCCCCGGCCGACCAGGTCACATTACACCGTGTACTGCGGCAGGTCCTGCAGGGCGATGACGTCCATGCCCATGTCGTTGGCGCTGCCGTGGCCCTGCTGGTCCTCGCGCACCGCTTCGATAGCACTCACGTAGGTGTTGGCGGCAGACATCGCCGTCACGCAGGTCACGCCGCGGCGCACCGCCTCGGTGCGCAACAGATAGCCGTCGCCGCGCGAGCCCGGGCCGTACGGCGTATTGATGATCACCGCGATCTTGCCATCGGCGATAAGGTCACCGATGTTGGGGCGCTCGCCGTCGTGCGGGCCGCTGATCTTTTCCACGACCTCGCACGTCACGTTGCCTCCACGCAGCACGCGCGCCGTACCCTCGGTAGAGCAGATGTCAAAGCCCAGATAGCGCAGGATACGGGCGACCGAAAGGATATGGCGCTTGTCGCGATCGCACACGCTAATGAACACCTTGCCGGCGCTCGGATCAGGCAGTTTGTAGTCAATCGCCAGCTGTGTCTTGGCGTATGCCTCGGGATAGCTCTTGGCGACACCCATGACCTCGCCCGTCGACTTCATCTCGGGCCCCAGGATAACGTCGGCTCCCGGGAAACGACCCCAGGGCATAACGGCTTCCTTCATACAGAAGCAGTCCAGCTGGCGCTCGTCGCTCGGCAGGCCCAGGCTCGCGATGGAATCGCCCGCCATGATGCGCGCCGCGCACTTGGCCAGCGGCACGCCGGTGGCCTTGGAGATAAACGGCACGGTACGACTGGCACGCGGGTTGGCCTCGATCACGTAGACGGTCTCGCCCTTGATGGCATACTGCACATTGACCAGGCCGCGGACTCCCAGCGCCATCGCGATGCGGCGCGTGGTCTCGCGAAGCTTCGCCTGCAGACTCTCGCTAAAGCTAAACGGCGGAATGCAAGTCGCGGAGTCACCGGAGTGGATACCGGCCTCCTCGATATGCTCCAGAATACCGCCGATGTAGACCTCCTCGCCGTCGCACAGGGCATCGACATCGGACTCGATCGCGCCCTCCAGGAAGCGGTCGAGGTACACCGGATAGTCGGGGCTAATGCGGGCAGCCTCGGCCATGTAATCGTGCAGATGCTCGGCATCGTAGGCGATCATCATGCCGCGGCCGCCCAACACATAGCTCGGACGAACCAGCAGCGGGTAGCCGATATGCGCGGCCACGGCCTCGGCCTCCTCAAACGAGGTGGCCTGACCCGCCGGCGGGTACATAATGCCCAGCTTGTCGAGCAGGGCGGCAAAGCGCTCGCGGTCCTCGGCAAAATCGATGGCATCGGGCTTGGTACCCATGATGTTCACGCCGCTCTCCTCGAGCATGCGCGCCAGCTTAAGCGGGGTCTGGCCGCCGAGCGTCACCACGACGCCGTCGGGGCGCTCAACATCGATAACGTCCATGACGTCCTCGTAGGTGAGCGGCTCAAAGTACAGACGATCGGACGTGTCGTAGTCGGTCGAGACGGTCTCGGGGTTGCAGTTGACCATGATGGTCTCGAAGCCACGGGCCGCCAGCGCGTAGCTCGCGTGCACGCAGCAGTAGTCAAACTCGATACCCTGGCCGATACGGTTGGGGCCGGCACCCAGAATCATCGCCTTGGGCTTATCTGCCGGCGTGGTCTCGTCGGGGGCAACGCACTTCTTGGCGACCGGGCTCGTGCGGTAGATGTTTTCGTAGGTCTTGTAGTGATACTCCGTGGCACTCGAGAACTCAGCAGCGCAGGTGTCGACCGTCTTCACGCTGGGAACCACGCCCAGACCCTTACGGTAAGCGCGAACAAAGCGCTCGTCCGAGCCGGTCAGCGCGGCAATCTCGGCATCGCTCGTGCCATACTGCTTGAGCAGGCGCATCGCGTCGGCGTCGATGTCCTCCACGCGCAGGCCGCGAATGCTCTCCTGGACCTGCACCATATCGTTGATACGGTTGAGATACCACGGATCGATGCCGCAGATGGCATGGATGCGCGCGACATCCCAGCCACGACGCAGGGCCTCGACCACAAAGAAGATGCGGTGCTCAGTCGGGGTGCCCACGGCCTGAGCGAGCTCGTCGTCGCTCAGCTTATCGGCACCTTCCTTGCCACCAGCGCAAATGCCCTGATGCCCGTCCTCCAGCGAGCGCATGGCCTTACCAAAGGCCTCCTCAAAGGTGCGGCCGATCGCCATGATCTCGCCCACGGCTTTCATGCGCGTTGTGAGCGTGGGGTCGGTACCCTTGAACTTCTCAAAGGCAAAGCGCGGCACCTTGACCACACAGTAGTCGATCGTGGGCTCAAAGCAGGCAGGCGTGGCTTTGGTGATGTCGTTGACGATCTCGTCGAGCGTGTAGCCCACGGCCAGGCGAGCGGCGGCCTTGGCGATGGGGAAGCCCGTGGCCTTGGAGGCCAGTGCGGACGAACGGCTCACGCGCGGGTTCATCTCGATGACGATCAGGCGACCGGTCTGCGGGTTCACGGCAAACTGCACGTTGGAGCCACCGGTCTCGACGCCGATCTTCTCCAGAATGGCGAGCGAGGCGACACGCATGCGCTGATACTCAAGGTCGGAGAGGGCCTGCGCCGGCGCCACGGTGATGGAGTCGCCGGTATGCACGCCCATGGGGTCGAGGTTCTCGATGGAGCACACGATGATGCCGTTGCCGGCGTGGTCGCGCATGACCTCCATCTCGTACTCTTTCCAACCCTCGATGGACTCCTCGACCAGCACCTCGTGGGCGGGCGAGAGCTCAAGGCCCTGGTTCACGATGGAGACGAGCTCCTCGTGGGTGTGCGCGATGCCGCCGCCGGCGCCGCCCAGGGTAAAGCTCGGGCGCAGCACGCAGGGATATCCCACGCGCTCGGCGATGGCCTCGGCGTCGGCCACGCTGTAGGCATAGCCCGAGCGCGCGACCTCCAGGCCGATCTCGGCCATGGCCTCGTTAAAGAGCTTGCGGTCCTCGCCGCGCTCGATGGCGGCAAGGTCGCAGCCGATCATCTCGACGCCGTACTGGTCGAGCGTGCCGTCCTTTGCCAGCTCGACGGCGGCGTTCAGACCGGTCTGGCCGCCCAGCGTGGGCAGCAGCGCGTCCGGGCGCTCCTTCTTGATCACGCGCTCGATAAATTCGGCGGTGATGGGCTCGACATAGGTGCGGTCGGCCAGGCCCGGGTCGGTCATGATGGTCGCCGGGTTGGAGTTGACCAGGATGACCTCAAAGCCATCCTCCTTGAGCACCTTGCAGGCCTGGGCGCCGGAGTAATCGAACTCGCAGGCCTGGCCAATGACGATGGGACCCGAGCCAATGACGAGGATACGCTTGATGTCAGTACGCTTAGGCATGTTAGTTCTCCTCGGTCTCGGTCGTGGCGGAACCATTGTCGGCAAAGTTCCAGCCCTGCAGGCGGTCCTTCGCGGTGTCGATGTCCAGGTAGTTCTCCTCGCCGTCCATGAGTCGCGTAAAGGCGGTAAAGAGATAGTGGGCATCGGTGGGGCCGGGCGAGGCCTCGGGGTGGTACTGGACCGAGAAGCACGGGGCGTCGAGCAGCTGAATGCCCTCGGCGGTGCCGTCGTTGAGGTTCACGTGTGTCAGTCGAATGCGGCCAAAGCGCTCGTTCATCACGACGGGCGCGATACCACGGCGCACCCAGACGCGCAGATCGCCGTCGGCCGCATGCTCGGTCTCGCCGCCCGAAAGTTCGGGGACAAGCTTGCCCAAGCTGGGGAACAGCAAGCCAAAGCCATGGTTTTGCGCGGTAATTTCCACGCGGCGGCTGACCAGGTTCATAACCGGCTGGTTACCGCCACGGTGACCGAATTTGAGTTTTTCCATCTGGGCGCCGCATGCCAAGCTGATCATCTGGTGACCCAGGCAAATGCCAAAGACGGGCACCTTGCCGATCAGCTGCTGCACCTGCTCGTAGGTCTCTACCACGGCATCGGGGTCGCCGGGACCGTTGGACAAAAAGACGCCATCGGGATTCATGTCGAGTACCTGACGCGCGGGTGTATCCCACGGCACGACGGTGAGGTCGCAGCCAGCACGGACCAGACCCTCCAGGATGCCACGCTTGACACCGCAGTCGTACGCGACCACGTTGTGGCGGGCGGGAGCGGGGGCCGCAAGCGCAAAGCCATGCTCGGCAGGCAGATCGCTTCCGGCGAACGGATGGGGTGCAGGGCAGCTCACGGTCTTGACCAGGTTCTCCCCCACCAACGTGGGAGCAGAGGCCAAGCGCTCGGCAAGCTCGTCGATGTCGAGGACCTCGGTCGAGATAATGCCCATCTTGGAGCCATTGTCGCGCAGGTGGCGCACCAGGGCTCGGGTGTCGACGCCCTCGATAGCGACGATGCCGTGTGCGCGCAGGTACTCCGGCACGCTGACGGCCGAGCGCCAGTTAGAAGGCGTGGCACACATGTCGCGCACGATCATGCCGCGCATGGCGGGAGCACTCGCAGGGCGTACGTCATCGCCGGGGAAGGCGGACTGGACATCGGTCTCGTCGATGCCATAATTGCCAATCTGCGGATAGGTCATGGTAACGATCTGGCCAGCATAGCTCGGGTCGGTCATAACCTCAAAGTAACCCTCGAGTGAGGTATTGAAGCAGACTTCGCCGGTCGCGGTGCCCTCGGCACCACATGCACGGCCATAAAAAATGGTCCCATCCTCAAGGTACAGGATGCAGGGACCGCAAGCACCCTTGCTGGTTTTGGCCAGCATGCGCTGGCACAGTTCGCTGGGCGCGATGGTGCGGGCGGCAGCGCCCGCAATATGGTTGTTCGCCATAGTTCTCCTTCCCGGTCTCTCGGGACCGGCTTAAAGGTGTGTAGTTAGGCCTCGCGGTATTCTAACCGTAAGTATGACTTATGGCGTTAATTACATAGAATTGTTTACAAAATGATAATTATGACTTCTTATGCATAATGATTTTTCTGGGACGGGGATTAAAAAATCATTCTGAAAGCAGAGCTTTGTCGCTGAGTAGTCAATTTGGGACGGGGCTATTTTAGCTGCCCCGTCCGTCAATCAACCTAACCGTCGTGCCACCAGCCGGGGTAGCTAAAATAGCCCCGTCCCAAATTGACTACTCGCCAACCGCATACATGACAGAATAATTTTTTAATCCCCGTCCCAGAAAAATCATCCCGCGTGGACTTGCGGCTCACGCGGGATGTCATCGTTCTATGTGGCTGGGGACTACTTTTGCTTGTCCTGCTCAAGTAATTCGGACGGGGTGCGGCCAAGCTTGCCGCCACGGAAAATCTCGCGGCCGTGCAGGCGGTGCTCCAGGTCACGTTCGGCCTTTTCCTCGTCAATCTTAGTCTGGCTCACCGCCGGGTCCTCGATGAGCGACGATACCGAGTTCACCTGTTTCTGAATACGCTCGGCAATGGTGTCATCCATGCTCACGATACGCATCTTCCAGTCGATATTGGTGGCGTTGGAAGAGCTCTTGGTCCAGACGAACGTCAGGATGGCGCTCTGGTGGCCCTGGGCGGGAAACATGCCAAAGAAGGAATCATGCTGAATCCTGCTGTCCTCGTCGATATAGGCGTGGACGTTATACACCACACGGTCAATCTTGTCGTTGAGCAGGGCATTGGTTGCGAGCGCCGCCGCCTGAATCTGACCGTTGGACAGCAACTCGAGCTCATTGGCAGAAGACGTGTCCAGCACCGTCACCTCAACCGTGCCCGCACTCTCGTCGGCCTCGTCGACGGTAAAATCGAGCGGGAACTGCGTAAAGCCGTTGCCCCATTCAAGTCCACCTTTGAGCGCGGTCGAGACGGTATCCACCGAAACGCTCTCGGAGAGGTTCGCGGTGTTCAGGCGTCGCATCACGCCGTAGCCGATCTGCATGCCCACAATCAGCACCAAGATGCCGATAACCACGGCCATGGCAGTTTTCGTAATGGTATGGCTCACCTGCGAACCCGAAGGATCGTCCTCGGACAGCGGGTCGATATGTTTTGCCTGGCTCGCGCGATCCTCGCTGCGCAGCCGCGCCAGTGTCGCCTTGTCACCGCGTTTGACGGCAGACTCTTTCTCGCGCATGCGCTCGGTACGCTTTTTGGCGAGTGTAGGATCCAAGACGCCGGATGCATCGATTTCGGAGAATAACTCCGTCACTTCTTCCGGAGTCAGATGGTTCTTATCAGCCATAACCTTCCTGCCATATCAATCAGTCGAGCTCGTGCGCACGCGCACCTTCGAACTGCATTCGATAGTAACGGGCATAAGTGCCGCCACGGGCGAGAAGCTCCTCGTGCGTGCCACGTTCCACAACGCGACCATGCTCAACGGTCGCAATCTCGTCGGCATGCTTAATGGTCGAGAGACGGTGAGCGATGATGATCGTGGTGCGGCCGCGCGCCAAGCGCTCGAGCGACTCCTGCACCGCCTCCTCGCTCTCGTTATCCAGAGCACTGGTCGCCTCATCCAAAATAAGGATCTTGGGATTTTTGAGAAACACGCGCGCGATGGCGACGCGCTGCTTTTGACCACCAGAAAGACGGCTGCCGCGCTCGCCCACCACGGTGTCATAGCCCTGCGGAAGCGACTCGATAAAAGCATCGATGTTGGCGCGATGGGCCGCCTCGGCGATTTCTTCTGCCGTGGCGCCCGGCTTGCCATAGGCGATGTTCTCGCCAATCGTTCCGTCGAACAGATAGACATCTTGCTGCACCAGGCCGATGGATCGGCGCAGGCTACGCTGCGTCACGTCGCGCACATCCTGGCCGTCAATGCTAATGGAGCCGGCGGAAACGTCGTAAAAGCGCGGCAACAGCGAACAAGTCGTTGATTTGCCGCCGCCCGAGGGACCAACCAAAGCGATGGTTTGACCGGGCTTAATGGACAGATCCATATGGTCGATAACGGGACGCGTCCCGTCGCCCGCGCCCAGCTCGACATCCTCGTAGCTAAAGCACACGTCGCGATACTCAACAGAGCCGGCCGTCACCTGCAGATCCGCAGCACCCGGCTTATCCTGAATATCGGGGACAGTCGAGAGCACCTCGTCCATGCGCTTAAAGCCGGCGATGGCTTTCTGATACGTCTCGGCCGAATTGACGAGCGTCTCAAGCGGCGTGCAGAACAGCGAAATGTAGAGCGCGAAGGTTGCCATATCGACCGCCTGCAGCTGGCCTTGGGCAACGAGCCAACCGCCCAGCAGCACCACGATCACATAGAGCACGCCCGAGAGCAGACCATACGTCGCGGTGTAGACGCCCATGGCGTGATACATGTTTTCCTTGGACGAAAGGTAGCGATCGTTAGAGGCACGGAACTTAGAGCGTTCGGTCTGCTCATTGGCAAAGCTTTTGACCACACGCATGCCCGCCAGCGAATCCTGCAGCTGCGCATTGATGCCGCTGATCTTTTTGCGGTTATCGCTAAAGACCTCGCGCATGCGCATATTCTGCCAAAACATAATGACCGCGAACACCGCCGTCACCACGGCCATGACGAGTGCGAGCACCGGCGCAATGGTAAACAGAATCACAAACGAGCCAATGATCTCGATACCGCAAATAATGATCCATTCGGGCACGTGGTGCGCCGCCTCGCAGATATCGAACAGGTCGTTGACCACGCGGCTCATCATGTCACCCGAGCTGTTGCGATCAAAGTACGCAAAGCTAAAACGCTCGTACTGATCGAACAAGTCCTCACGCATCTTGGACTCCATGCGCGCGCCCATCACGTGGCCCCAATAGCTCACAAAGTAGCGGCAGGCGCAGCGGGTGGCATACATCAGCACCAGTCCCACCGCGATCATACCGAGCGCCTGCATAATGGCAGTCTGGCCCTGGGTAAACAGCCCGCCGCACAGATTGCGCAGGATAATGGGAAACGCCAGGTCAATGGCGGCGAGCACCAGGGCGCAAATGGTATCGGCAACAAAAAGCCCCATCTGGGGCTTGTAGTAAGACAGAAAACGCTTCAGCATGTGATCCTCAAAGAAATATCAGCAACGTAAGACCCTGGGACAAAGCAATCAGTAGTACTTGTCCCAGGGCTATCCCCACTCGTTACAGCTCAGAACCACCAAGGCGGTGTGCGATGCTGTCGCAGGCAAGCGCGCCCACGACGGTCTTGGCATCCTCGATCTTGCCGTCGAGCACGGCATCGATCAGCTCGTGCAGCGGCACCAGGTCAACGTTGACAAACTCGTCATCGTCGGGGTTGGGCGCATCGAACTCGAGCTTGGTGGCCAGGTAGATGTGAATAATCTCGTCGCAAAAACCACAGGTCGTGACAATCGACGTTAAAAAGCGAATGCGCCCGGCCTTAAAGCCCGTCTCCTCATGCAGCTCGCGCCTGGCACAATCGAGCGGGTCCTCGCCTGGGTCGAGCTTGCCGGCGGGAATCTCAACCGTCACGCGGTCGATGGCGGTGCGGTACTGACGCACCAGTACGATCTTGCCGCTCTCGGTCAGCGCCACAACGGCCGCCGCACCCGGATGGCGAACGATATCGCGGGCGCTGCGGTAACCGTTGGGCAGCTCAACCTCAAGACGGTGGACGTCGAGGATCTTGCCCTTCCAGGCGCACTCCTCCGAAAGAATCTTCTCGTGCAGCTCGGCATCGTGCGGGTCGTCGTCGCCCAGCACCAGCGCCGGCTCGTCAGCGACCTCGCCACCAGGCTCGCCCTCGGCGTGCCCATACATGCGGCTGTCCTCTTCGACGATTTGCGCGTCCACGAGCTCTTCGTTCTTCTCGTCCATCCGTCTCATTCCTCTCGGATTTTAGGCATCCCAGGCGTCGCGGCCGCGCAGCGCGCGCAGGCCAATGTCGTGACGCAGAGTCTTGCCCTCAAAATCGATCTTCTCGCAAGCCTCGTAGGCAAGGTTGCGAGCGTTCTCGAACGTGTCGCCCAGCGCGGTCACGGCGAGCACGCGGCCGCCGTTGGTCACGAGCTGGCCGTCCACCACGGCGGTGCCGGCGTGATACACGGTCACGTTCTCCATGGCCTCGGCATCCTCGATACCGGTGATGACCTTGCCCTTCTCGTAGCTGCCGGGATAGCCTGCGCTCGTCAGGACAACGGCCACCGCCCACTCGTCACGCCAATCGAGCTCAATCTGGTCGAGCTCGCAGTTAGCGCAGGCAAGCATGACCTCGACCAGGTCGTTCTTAAGGCGCGGCAGCACGACCTGCGTCTCGGGGTCGCCAAAGCGGGCGTTAAACTCCAGCACCTTGGGGCCGGCGGGGGTAAGCATAAAGCCGCCGTACAGGCAGCCACGGTAATCGATGCCCTCGGCGGCGAGCTCGGCCACGGTCTGCTCCATGACCTTCACCATGGTAGCATGCTCCTCGTCGGTCACGATGGGCACCGGGCTGTAGACGCCCATGCCGCCCGTGTTGGGACCAAGGTCGCCCTCAAGCGCGCGCTTGTGGTCCTGCGAGGTGGCCATGGGGCGCACGGTCTTGCCGTCGGTAAAGGCCAGCAGCGAGCACTCGGGGCCAACGAGCATCTCCTCGATAACCACGGTGTTGCCGGCGTCGCCAAAGGTGCCGCCAAAGCACTCGCGCACGGCCTCTTCGGCCTGCGAAAGCTCGGTTGCCACAATAACGCCCTTGCCCGCGGCAAGACCGTCGGCCTTCACGACCAGCGGAGCGCCCTGCTCGCGCACATAGGCGAGAGCCGAAGCCTCGTCGGTAAACGAGCCGTAGGCGGCCGTCGGAATGCCCGCGCGCTCCATGAGCTGCTTGGAGAACAGCTTAGAGCCCTCCATCTGAGCGCCCTCGGCACCCGGGCCAAAGCAGGGAATACCCGCCGCGCGCACGGCGTCGGCCACGCCCGCCACGAGCGGAGCCTCGGGGCCAATCACCACGAGTCCGCATCCGTGGCTCTGTGCAAACGCCGCCACGGCAGCAGGATCGCAATCGTCGAGAACCACGTTCTCGCCGCAGCTCGCGGTGCCGCCGTTGCCCGGGGCGATGTAGAGCTTGCCGGCGCGCGGTGATGCCGCGAGCTTGGCTGCCAAAGCATGCTCGCGGCCGCCGCTGCCCAACAACAGGATGTCGATGGTTTGAGTGTCCGCCTTCAAGGGTGCCTCCTCTATGGATTAACGGCCCGTCAACCATGCGGGCCCATTACAAGCAAATATACCCCTCGGCCGCCCGTCCGGGCTGCGAAGGGGTATATCGCAATAACCAAATAACGCCGATTACTTCCAGAATCGGTTGATGATCTGCTCGCGGCCGGCGCCAACACCGACAAACGTCACGCGCGTGTGCGCCAGATCCTCGACAAATGCCACGTAGTCCTGAGCCTCCTGCGGCAGCTCCTCAAAGCTGCGGCAGCCGGTAATATCGCACTTCCAGCCGGGAAGCTCCTCGTAGATGGGCTTGGCATGCTCAAAGCGCACCTGGTGCTCGGGCACGCTGGTGTAGCGCTCGCCGTCGACGTCATAGGCCACGCACACCTTAATGGTGTCGAAGACCGAAAGCACGTCGAGCTTGGTCAGGGCGATGTCGGTAAGACCGTTGACGCGCGAGGCGTAGTTGGCGATGGGACCGTCAAACCAGCCGCAGCGACGACGGCGACCGGTGGTCACGCCGTACTCATAGCCCTCCTCGGTCAGCGTATGGCCGGCCTCGGACTCGTAGGAAAGCTCGGTGGGCATGGGGCCTGCACCGACGCGGGTGATGTAGGCCTTCATGACGCCCAGCACGCGGTCGACGTTTTTCATGCCAACACCAGAACCGGTGATCGCGCCGCCGGCGGTGCAGTTGGAAGACGTGACAAACGGATAGGTGCCATGGTCGATATCGAGCAATGTTGCCTGGGCGCCCTCAAAGAGCAGGGTCTTGCCCTCATCGATCATGTTGTTGAGCAGCAGGCTCGTCTCGGTGATGTACGGGCGCAGGCGCTCGGCCATGGGCAGGTACTCTTCACAGATCTGGTCCACGGTGTAGGTGGGCAGGCCGTAAAGCAGCTCGAGCTCGGGATTCACGCGGGCAAGAGCGGTTTCCAGCTTGTCGCGGAAGAGCTCCTCGTCCAGCATGTCCTGCATACGAAGACCAATACGAGCCATCTTGTCCTGATAGCACGGGCCAATGCCGCGCTTGGTGGTACCGATGCTCTTCTTGCCGAGCTTCTGCTCAAAGGCGCCGTCCAGGTCGACGTGATACGGCATGATCACGTGTGCGTTGCCGCTGATCTTGAGGTTCTTGGTGGTGATGCCATCGGCCTCGAACATATCGATCTCCTCAAGGACAACCTTGGGGTTGACGACGCAGCCGTTGCCAATCACCGACACGTGGTCGGCGTACATGATGCCGGAGGGCACCTGGTGCAGGCCGTACTTCTTGCCGTTGACAACGATGGTGTGCCCGGCGTTGTTGCCGCCCGAATAGCGCACGACGGCATCGAAGTCGCCGGCGATCAGGTCGCAGATCTTACCCTTGCCCTCATCGCCCCACTGGGCACCGACCAAAACGGTTGACGGCATGTTTACTCCTTACATACATGGACTGTCTGCGCGCCACACGGCGGGCAGAAGCACAAAACATTCCCAGTATACCCGTGCAACGGGCGCCTGTCCTACTCCTCGGTATGCACCCCATCAAGCTCATAGAACTTGGTGGATGCCGGCAGGAACATCAGGTCGACGTCGCCGATCGGGCCCGAACGGTTCTTGGCCACGACAATACGCGTGACGCCCTCGTCGGGTCGGTCGTCGCGCGAGGCCTCAGCCTCGTCGGCGGAACGGTCCAGGAACATGACGATATCGGCGTCCTGCTCGATGGAGCCCGATTCGCGCAGGTCGGAAAGCTGCGGGCGCTTGCCGGTACGGGATTCGACCTGACGCGACAGCTGAGACAGCGCGATCAGTGGGATCTTGAGTTCCTTGGCCATAATCTTTAAGCCACGAGACATCTCGGAGACCTCGACGGTGCGGCTCTCGGAACGGCGTCCTGGCGGAGGACTCACCAGCTGCAGGTAGTCCAAGATAATGATGGCCTTCTCCTTGTTGTGGAGCATGCGGCGGCTCTTGGCGCGAATCTCGGTCACCGTGGTGCCGGGCGTATCGTCAATCAGAATATCGAGCTTGGACAAGGTCTGCGTGGCCTCGTTGATATTGGCCCACTGCTCGGGGCTAATGCGACCCATGCGAAAATCACTGATCGAAATCATGGCATAGGCGCAAATCAGGCGCTGGGCAATTTCCTTGCCCGACATCTCCAGCGAGAAAAAGCCGACGGTGTAGCCCGCAGCGGCGGCATTGAGCGCCAGGTTTAGAGCGAACGAGGTCTTACCCACGGCGGGGCGGGCGCCGATAATGATGAGCTGGCCCTCGCGGAAGCCCATAAGCATGCGGTCGAGTGACGGGAAGCCCGTGGGAACGCCCGCTGCCTGGCCACCGGCCTGGCACACTTCCTCGGCCTCGTTATAGGCCTCGACCATAAACTCGGTCAGTGTCTTGTAGCTCGACTTAACCTCGCGCGCCGTAACCTTGAGCAGCTTGCTCTCGGCCAGCTCCACGACCTCTTTGGTATCGGTGGGGGCGTTATAGGCCAGCGCGTTAATCTCGTTGGTGGCGCCAATCAGCTCACGCAGCATCGAGTCGCGACGAACGATGGCGGCATGGTGCTGCCAGTTGACGAGCGACAGGGTCTGACCCATCAGCTCCAAAATGTACGCCTCGCCGCCCACGGCATCGAGCTTGTTGATGCTTCGCAGGTAATCGATCAGCGAGATGGAGTCGATGGGAATGCGACTGTTGTACATATCGACCATCGCGGTATAGATGGTCTTATGAATGGGCCGGTAGAAATCGTCGGGCTGCAGCTCGACCTGGGCTTCTTCGACCACCTCGGGCGATAGCAGCATGGCGGCCAGTACGTTGGCCTCTGCATCTTGGTTTTGGGGGAGACCCAACTTGGAGCCGCGGTCCTCGACCGTCAGCCATGTCTCCCTATCGTCGTATGCCATGAGCATCCTCATTCATATCGCTTGCGAGCATCCATAGTATCAGCCACAGCTTTAAATCGAGGCGCGCCTTAACAATCATCACCGAACCAAACGGATGAACGGTCCCTTATGTGAGACTGCATCTCAATGTATGACGTGACACCCACTCAGCGCAAAAAAATAAAAGGGCGCCCCGGTCTCCCAGAGCGCCCTTCTTAGAACAAGATTGTTGCGTTGCAGCAAATGCTACTCAGCAGCAGCCTCGGTCTCGACCTCGGCGGTCTCGGCCTCGGCGACCTCAGCGGCCTCCTCGACCTCAGCCTCGGCAGCGAGCTCCTCGGCGGTAACGCCGACGAGAACGACAACCTCGGCCTTGATCTCGCGGTACAGCGAGATGGCAACGGTGTGGGCACCGGCAACCTTGATGGGCTTACCGAGCTCGACGCGCTTGCGGTCGATGTCCATACCGAGCTGATCCTTGATGGCGTCAGCGATCATAGCGGCGGTGACGGAGCCAAAGAGGATGCCCTCGTCGCCGACCTTGACGTCAACGGTGACCTGCTTGCCCTCGAGGGCAGCCTTGGTCTCGTTGGCGGTAGCCAGACGGACGGCCTCGCGCTTGGCGATGTTGTTGCGACGCTCGTCAAGCTGCTTGAGGTTGCCCTTGGTGGCGGCAACAGCGAGCTTCTTGGGGAACAGGAAGTTCTCAGCGTAACCCTGAGCGACCTCTACGACGTCTCCCTCGCCGCCCTTGCCCTTGATCTCATCGAGAAGAATAACCTTCATGATGCGTCTCCCTTCTTAGCCGCGGTCGCGGTTGCCACGGGAGGAAACCACGGGGACGGTGTACGGCAGGAGAGCCATCTCGCGGGCGCGCTTGATGGCGTTGGCGATGTCATGCTGATGCTGCGTGCAAGCGCCAGTGACGCGACGGGGCTTGATCTTGCCACGGTCGGTCATGTACTTACGGAGAAGCTGAGTGTCCTTATAGTCGATGAACTCAGTGTTCTCCTTGCAGAACTGGCAGTACTTACGACGCGGCTGACGTGCAGAAAAATCATTAGCCATGTCAAAATACCTTTCATTTGGCAACTTCGGCGAACCGAAGCCGCCTCTCACTCAAAAATAGGTGAACAACCCTTAAAACGGGATGTCCTCATCGTAGACGTCGACCGCGGGCGGCGTAGCCACCGGTGCGGCAGGACGTGCTGCGGGCGCGGGAGCTGCGGGAGCGTAACCGCCCTGATCGTAGCCACCCTGGCCACCACGGGAGCTCATAAACTCGATCTCATCGACGATGACCTCAAGCTTGCTCCTGCGCTGACCGTCGCGCTCCCAAGAGCTGTAGCGCAGCTTGCCCTCGATCGCGACCTTGTTTCCCTTTGCCAGGAAACGGCTCACGGCCTCGGCGCGGGTGCCGAACATAGTGCAGTCGACAAAGTTGGGATAGTCCTCCCACTCGCCAGTCTGCGCATTGCGGCGGCGATCGTTCACGGCGACGCCAAAGGACAGAACCTGGGTTCCGCCGGCAGTGGCGCGCAGCTCGGGATCGCGGGTGAGGTTACCGGTGATGTTCACTCGATTGATGCTCATTACTCACTACTTCCTCTTGGGGCACAAGCCCAGTCCAAAACGACAGTCTTACTCCTGGTCGTCGCGACGGACGATCATGTGGCGGACCACAGCGTCGGTGATGCGCAGGACGCGATCAAGCTCGGCGATCTGGGTAGGATCTGCGTGGAAGTTGATGAGGGTGTAGTCACCATCGGTGAGGTCGTTGATCTCGTAGGCGAGCTTGCGCTTGCCCCACTCGTCAACGGAGTCGACCTTGCCAGCGCCCTCAGCGATCGTGGTATCGATACGCTTCATAACAGCGAGACGAGTCTCGGGGTCGAGCGACGGGTCAACAAAGAACAGCAGTTCATAAGCCTTCATATTGTCACCTCCTCTGGACAAATGTGGCTTCAGGTCGTGAAGGTGCGCCTGAAGCAGGAAAAGACTTGGTAATAGTATCTTTCAACCTCCCAGGCTGCAAGAATATGCAGCTACAACCTCATGACCTCCACATATGCCCATACTCGCACGGCCTTTCTTGCGTATTCCAACCAAATGCTGTCCAAGAGCTTGACGGATTTGAGGACAAGGGCGGGTACATACCGACTTTCTGCCAGATAACCGCAAGTCGCTCGCAGCATGGCTGCGGTCGCAAAATGCATACCAGCGGTACAACGCGACATATTGAATTATTAAACTTGATTCCCGACCGTCCGTAACTACCTCATTTGAACAGTTCGCCTGGACCGATTACGCAGGTCATCGATTGGTTTCGGCACGGTTGGGCAAACGACGGAGCGATGCAATTTAAAAAATGCCAAGTTTTTGGTTTGCACTTTGCGATTCCTCGTGTATACTGACTTTCGCATTTAACGGAGAGTTGTCCGAGTGGCCGAAGGAGCACGATTGGAAATCGTGTAGGCGTCAAAAGCGTCTCCAGGGTTCAAATCCCTGACTCTCCGCCAGTTAATTCCAAAGCAGGCCTTTGTGCCTGCTTTGTTTTTACCCCACGCGGAGGGGTGGCAGAGTGGTTGAATGCGGCGGTCTCGAAAACCGTTTGGCCTGTATAAGGTCACGAGGGTTCGAATCCCTCCTCCTCCGCCATTTTGGTTGAAAAAGCTCCCAACAAAGGGAGCTTTTTTGTTTTGATTCCCTTACAGACAAATACGGCGGCGGAGGAGGGGTTCGAACCCGCCGGGGCGTTCAACACCAACCCAGATCTCCAAACATGTACATCACCCTCCAAAGATGTCAAAAAATGTCGTTTTTTGAGGCTGATGTACATGTTTGGAACCTGTGACCGCGCCCAGTTCCGACCGTTTACCGAGCAATGGGGTCACGACCTCCCACAACCATGTACTATGTACGGGCATTTTCCAATCCAACTACCCAAAGGAACCCACCTTGCCCGTCATCGCCACTGTAATCGTTACCGCACACGCCTCGGATGCCATGGTTGCCATCCCGTTTTGGCTCGAGATGTTCGCTGTCGTCGCGGCGTCGATTTCGGGCGTGCTGGTTGCGCGCGAGCACAAACTCGATCTGGTGGGCGCCGTCGCGCTCGCCGTGGTCTGCGGTCTGGGCGGCGGTCTTTTGCGCGATATGACGCTCCAGGTGGGCAACGTCTACATCCTCAACCAGCCCATGGCGCTTCCGCTGTCCATCGCCACGGCGGCCATCATCTACATCTTCCCTGCCATCGTCGACAAGCCCGACAAGCTCATCCCCCTGCTCGACATCATCTCGGTGGGTATTTATGCGGCAACCGGCGCAGATAAGGCGCTCGTGTACGGATTTGCACCGGTCGTGTGCATCATGATGGGCTTTTTTACCGCGGTAGGCGGCGGCATGCTGCGCGATGGTTTTATGGGCGTGGTGCCGGGTATTTTCCAGCGCACCAACTTCTATGCCATCGCGGCTATCGCTGGATCGGCAAGCTATGTTTGCCTTGTCATGAGCGGCTTGGTCAGCAATGTCGTCGCGCTGGTCGTTTGCGTCGCAGTGACCATGGGCCTGCGCTGGCTCTCGCTGCGCTTTGACATCAAAAGCCCCACCGAGGACGATATCGCGCGTTTCCTACATCGTAAAAAATAGATAGCACGGCCCGGCCCATCGCAAGGTGACAGCCTATCTACAACCGGCCGCAGGCCCGATATCCCGCGACGCCTTACGTAGGCAATTGCCCATGCAGAATACTGCAACCGCGAGTTTCTTTTAGAGCGAAGGCGCAATGGGTACCATATTGGGCGTATGCAAATCACCAAGCAAAGGATTCACCATGCCTCACAACCAACCCGCGGCGGCGCAACATCACAACATGCGCGGACACCTCATTATGGCCTTCGCGCTTATCGCGCTGGCGTTTACCGCGCTGCCTTCCATGGCATTCGCCGGCACCGACACCGCGGGCAATGTTTTCGTGTCCGACGGGGATTCCAGTCCATCCGGCGTCGGGGGCGATCTGTACTGGGCCGGTCAAAGCCTTAGCCTGGACGACGCGTCCATCGACCGCGATATCATCGCCGCGGGCGAAAGCCTGTCGATTCGCGACTGCACCGTAGGCGGCGCCGTTCGCCTGGCGGCGCGCACCATCGATATCGCCAAGACCACCATTGATGGAAGCGTGACAGTTGCCGCTCAGCACGTCGTACTTAACTCCGGCAGTACCGCCAATTGCTTCTATGCCGCAGGTGAGACGGTTGCCCTGCGCGGCTCCGCCAAGTCGGCAGTGCTCGCGGGCAGTACGGTAACCATCGACGGCACTGTCGATGGCGATGTTGAGGTCTGGGCCGACAAGCTGGTGCTCGGCAAAAACGCCAACATCACCGGCACCGTAAACGCTCATGTCTCACAGGATCCCGAACGCGCCGACGGCGCCAAAGTGGGAGCCCTCAAGATCGACCGCACCGAGAACGAGGATACCTCCACCGTCAACGACGTCATCGGCGGCATCGTTGCCGCAGCTCTTTCCACCTGCTTTGTCGCGATTCTCCTTGAGCTCGTCTTTCCGCGTGCAACAGCCAGCGCGGCCGGCATGCTTCACCAGCACCCCGTCCCGCTGTGGGTGAGCGGTCTTTTGGGCACGGTAGCCGCCGTTCCCGCCATCTTGCTGCTCATCATCTCTATTGCCGGCCTGTCGCTCGCCGGAGCCCTGATGTGCGGCGCCATCGGCATCGCCCTGGTCTCGGCGGCCTTTGCGGGCACCGCGGTCGCACGCATGGTCGGGCACAGCCAGAACCGCTACGCCATGGCCGCCGTGGGCGGCGCCATCGCCGGCGCCCTTACGGCACTTCCCCTTATGGGCAACTTTATCAGCGGCGTAGCCTTCGTCTTTACGCTGGGCTATCTCATTCAGATCATCTGGCGCAACGCCCACGTCAAGCCGCAACAGGCCCCCAACACCCCGGGCCTTCCCTCCGCCTAACCGCCAACCACCGCAAAGGTTTCCTTCCTCTTTGTGGTGGTACAAAAAGGGCGCCGGCCGCGATGGTCGACGCCCTTTCTTGTGAATGCTACAGAGCTCAGCGCTTATTTGTTGACCTGACCGGCGCGAACGGCAGCCTTCTTGCGATCGGTGGCGTTGAGCAGACGCTTGCGCAGACGGATGTTCTTGGGGGTGATCTCCACCAGTTCGTCATCGGCGATGTACTCCAGTGCCTCCTCCAGCGAGAAGGTGCGAGGCGGCACCAGCTGCACGGAGATATCGGAGGTCGAGGAACGCTGGTTGCCCAGGTTCTTGGTACGGGCGATGTTGACGACCATGTCACCGGCCTTGCTGCGCTCACCCACGATCATGCCCTCGTAGCACTCGACACCCGGCTCAACAAACAGCTGGCCGCGCTCCTGAAGCGTGCCCAGAGCGTAGGCAACGGCCTTCTCGGTGGTCATGGAGATCATAGCGCCGTTCTGACGGTTGCCGATCTCGCCGGCGTAAGGACCGTACTCCAGGAAGGTGTGATAGAACACGCCCTCGCCGTGAGTGACGTTCATGATGCGGTTCTTAAGGCCCATGATGCCGCGGGTCGGGATCTTAAACTCAAGGTGCGTCACGATGCCCGAGGTGTCCATGCTGGTCATAATGCCGCCAGAGGTGCCAAAGACCTCGACGACCTTGCCCGAGTACTCGTCCGGGCACTCGACGACAGCCTGCTCGACGGGCTCCATCTTGTTGCCGTTCTCATCCTTCTTAAACAGAACGCGGGGACGGCCGACCTGGAACTCAAAGCCCTCGCGACGCATGGACTCCATCAGGACGGACAGGTGCAGAATGCCGCGGCCCGAGACCTCGACGCCGCTCTTGTCCTCGAGCTCCTCGATCTTCATGGTCACATTGTTCTCGGCCTCGTTGAACAGGCGCTCCTTGAGCTGACGAGCGCCCACAATGTCGCCATCGCGGCCGACGAGCGGAGAGGTCGAGGCCTCAAAGACGATGGACAGGGTCGGCGGATCGATCTCGATAGGCTCGAGTTCGACGGGGTTCTCGGGATCGGTGTAGACATCGCCGATGTCGGTGCGCTCGATACCCACGACGGCGGCAATGTCGCCGGCGCCGACTTCCTGGCACTCGGTGCGGCCCAGGTAGTCGAAGGTAAAGAGCTGCTTGACGGTAGCGGTGGCGCTGGAACCGTCGTTCTTGACGACCAGGATCTGATCGCCCTGGCGAATGGTGCCGGAGTACACGCGGCCAATGCCGATGCGGCCGACAAAGTTGGAGTGGTCGATGGTCACGCACTGCATAGCGAGCGGCGCGGTCTCGTCAACCTCGGGCGCGGGCATGTCGTCGATGATCATGTCGAGCAGCGGGTACATGTCCATGTTGCCGTCGTTGGGGTCAAGGCGGGCAAAGCCATTCATGGCGCTGGCATAGACCACGTGCTCCATGGCAAACTCGAGCTGGTCGTCGGTGGCGCCCAGGTCGGCCATAAGGTCCAGACAGTCGTTATAGGCCTTCTCGGGGTTGGCGCCCGGACGGTCGATCTTGTTGATGACGATCATGATCTTAAGGCCGGTGTCGATGGCGTGACGTAGGACAAAGCGGGTCTGGGGCATGGGGCCCTCAAAGGCGTCGACCAGCAGCAGGGCGCCGTCGGCCATGCGCAGCACGCGCTCGACCTCACCGCCAAAGTCGGCGTGGCCCGGGGTGTCGATGACGTTGATCTTAACGTCCTTGTACTCGATAGAGATGTTCTTGGCGAGAATCGTGATGCCGCGCTCGCGCTCCTGGTCGTTGGAGTCCAGGACGCGATCCTCGACCTGCTGGTTGGCACGGAAGGCGTCCGTGGCACGCAGGAGCTTATCGACCATCGTCGTCTTACCGTGGTCGACGTGGGCGATAATGGCGATGTTCCTCAGATTGTCTACGCGCATGTAGTTCCCCTATCTTCTATCTATATACAAACGGCACGCGTATGCGACCCGTCCAGCAACACAACGCTCGGCGGGAATATTGAGCCTTTTACCGAAAAACTCGTTTATTTTAGCGATTCTAGATGAGAGGGGTTTCCTCACCTGCAGGTTCAGGGTCGCTCCACATAAAACCATCGCCGGCGCCCATGCCCTCGTACAGCACATATGCCGAAAAACCGCTCTCGAGCGTGGTCTCGAAGAAGCTAACGAGCAAAGCGTCGTGATATCCGCCCTCGATCTCCACACAGCCGGTGTAGCCGATGGCATAGCGGGCGATGCGGCCCAGGCCTTCGTCCTTGAGACCCATCTTGTGCTCGGAGATAAAGTTGGTGGCAGCCTCCAGGCATGCCTCCTCACCGTCCTCGTCGAGAGCCGCAAGATAGCGGTTGGAGGCGGCATCCTCGATCGCCACGACAACGCCCGGGTTTTCACCGGCGGCAAGGTCATCCAAAAACGCACCGATCAGATCGCACACCATGGCGTCGAGCTCGGCGGAGACGTTACCGGCGTCCTGCATATCCTGTGCCATCTTTTGACCTTCCCATCGCATTCGGCGTCGTTATAACTCCTGTGCCTCGGCCGCGATTCTGGCGGCAGCGTCACGGGCGCGAACCATATCCGCCGCGCGCTTGTCGAGCACCTTGATCTGGTTGGTCAGCATTACCGCATCGACCACGCCCCAGATCACCAGGCCCGTCGAAATCGAAAACCCAAGCGCACCAACTGTACCACGAAGCCGCGACAAGATTACCGCGGCAAGCGCGGAGACAACAACCATCTTGATATAGGAGTCACGGCGCTCGCGAAGGGTGCGAGCCTGCGTCACATACGCAATGCGCGCGGCCTCAAATGCCTCGGCGCGCATATGGGCTTCACGCGCGATAGCGGCTGCTTCGGTCGACACACTGGTACCCATCAGCGCTCGCCGTGCATCGTGCTCAACCGACATTTAGAAATCATCGGGCGAGAGCGTGTGGACAAACTCGTCAAACTTCTCGAACTCACTCTCGTCGTCAACCTCGTCGGCAAGCGGAGAGACGGTGCCCAAGCGATTCATGATGTCGTCCTCCACAAACATGGGGGCATTGCTGCGCACGGCAAGGGCGATAGCGTCGCTCGGTCGTGCGTCAAGCATACGCTCGCCCCTATCGGTGTGCACGACGACCGTCGCGTAGAACACCGGCGGCTCGGCGCGCACGATCTCGATACGCTCGATCTTCGCTCCCACCACTTCGATGGTATCGAGCAAAAGATCGTGGGTGATGGGGCGATCGGTGCGGCCGGTATCGATACCGCGGCTGATGGCCGCTGCCTCGTAGGAACCGGTCTGGATGGAAAGAGAGCGCAGCGGCGCGGACGAATCCGACTTACGGCAACGCTCGCGCAAGACGATCAGCGATGGCACGGGACCGGCGGCCATGACGATGGTCTCTATGTCGACACGAACCATGGAACACCTCCGGTACGTTGTTATTGGCATGCGCGGCAGCTCCGCCGCATTGAATAGCTATACTACCCAAACTTTCGCCCAGCACACAAAATCAAAGTAGTTAATTTGGGACGGGGCTTTTTTAGCTACCCAGCGGCAGGTCTAGAAACTGAGGCTGCGCAGAACAGGGTAGCCAAAAAAGCCCCGTCCCAAATTGAACTGCACCCCAAAACCTGGACGGCTTAAATAAGAACTACGCCGCAAGGGACTGTCTCCGGAACTCCTCCGGGGTCAGTCCCTTCAGT